>JAQGII010000011.1 GCA_028291305.1 Caulobacteraceae bacterium | reverse complement strand
CTTCCCGTGTCGACACAGCTGCGTTCCCGCGTCGAACCGCTGAACTTTGCGCCAGAAGGAATGAGCGCGAAGCACTTGAGCATCGGCATCGTTCGGCGCCTCGTCTGACCGAACGGCGCCATTCCGCCATGTGGGTTCTTGCAGCATCGCCCTTCCCCAGCGGGGTTTAGTCGGTTTTTCCGACTACCGTTACTGTGAATGGACGCTCCTACTGGGCAGACTCACGAGTTTGTGTTTGCCGCCCGCCACGCGAAGACGTCGATACAGGTCGTTGTTTTTGCAGAACATATTATTTTTGGTGGTCAAAATTGGCCGTCAATATTCGCCCGTATTTTTGCTAGGGTAGCGGAACCTTCCGTTCGGAGCATGATCCGCTCGGCTGTATTGAAAAAACCAAGCCGTGCGCCGCCCGCTGCAGGATCTTCAGCCATACGGCGGTTTTCAGATCTCGCCATTATCAAAGGACTTTTGCCAGGCTCGGGGCGAGCCGGCGGCGCTTAAGCGGCGGTGTTCAGGTTCGGCGGCCCAAGGTGCATCAGGAAATCGGGCTTACCCATCCCTACGCCCTGCGCGCGCAGGAGCGCGTAGGTGGTGGTGACATGGAAGAAGAAGTTGGGCAGGGCGAAGCCGGTCAGATACTCGCGCCCTGTGAAGCGGTAGCCCATTCCATTGGGGAACTTCAGCACCACCTCGCGGTCCTCCGCGCCGTCGAAGGCCGATCGGTCGACGCTTTCGATGAAGTCGATCGTGCGGCGGCAACGGTCCTTGAGCTCGGCGAAGGTCGCTTCCGTGTCAGGCATGGGCGGCGCCTCGATCCCGGCCAGTCGCGCCACCGCGCTCTTCGCGCTGTCGGAGGCCATCTGGATCTGGGCGGGGAAGGGCCGCATATCGGGGGCGAGCCGCGCCTCCAACAGCATCGCCTCACCCTTGCCTTCGGCCAGGGCCTTGTCGAGCCAGGCTGACATGCTGGCCATGCCGCGCGCGAACACCGGCACAGACGCATCATAGACGGTGAAGCTCATCGAACGGTCCTCTACAAAGCGCGCTCACACTGACGCGCGCGCGCCCCGGAAGTCCAGACCCGCAAGGCCTGTCGTCTGTTCATGCGACCGTATCGGGCCGTCTCATGATCGGGGCGTGACAGACGCCTTGTCCATGACCTGGGCCGCCGCCGGCGGCCTGCCGACAGGGGCGAACTGAACCTTGCGCAGGACCAGCAGCCCCATGGTCACCACGCCGAACGCGGCCACAAGGGACACGCCGCCCGCGACCAGGAACAACCTGGGCGCCGACATTCCAGCCGCGATCAACATGCCGCCGAGGACCGGACCCAGAATGGCTCCGATACGGCCGGTTCCCATCGCCCAGCCGACGCCCGTGGCGCGCAAGGAGGTTTCGTAGAAGGTGGCGCACAGGGCCACGATGCACATCTGCGCTCCGACGCTGAACAGCCCCGCCACGAACGTCGTGACCAGGAACAGGACGCTCGATTTGCCCACCAGGCCGATCAAGGCGATCGCCACCGCGCCCAAGGCGTAGGCTGTGGCGATGGGCGCCGCGGGGCCATAACGATCAACCAGACGGCCGATGAAAAGGCAGCCGACGATCGCTCCGAGATTCAATGTGGCCACGCCCAGGACGGCGCTGCCGATCCCGATGCCCGCCTGGTGCGCCACCAGCGGCAGCCAGTTCACCAGGAAGTAGGACAGCAGCAGACTGAGCAGGAAGGTGCCGGAGAGGAGAAGGGTGCCCAGCGCCCGCCCCTGGGTGAACAGCGCAGCCATCGACGGTGGAGACGTGGGCGGAGCGGCCTGCAACTCGCCGACCCCGGCGCCGTCCAGACCCATACGGTCGAGGATGCGGGCGATGGCCGCCCCCTTCCCCTTGACCGCGAGGAAGCGGATGGACTCCGGCACGCACAGCGCCAGGAGCGGCAACAGGACCAACGGGACCGCGCTGCCGAGATAGAACAGGCTCTCCCATCCGTACTTGGGAACCGCCGCCGCCGCCGCCAGGCCGCCAACCACGGCGCCGAGCGGAAAGCCACAGAACATCAGGGACACCACGGTCGCCCGAGACCGGCTCGGCGCATACTCGGAGGTCAGGGAGATCACGGCGGGCAAGGCGCCGCCCAAGCCAATCCCCGTGAGGAAGCGCACGAGCGTCAAGGCGTCGAGGCTTCGGGTGAAGGGCGTCAGCAGGGTGATCAAGCCGAACCAGAGCACGGCGACCAGAAGGCATGGCTTGCGTCCAAAGCGGTCGGCCGCGACGCCGAACGCCAGCGCGCCCACGAGGCTGCCGAACAGGCCGGCGCCGAACACGAGGCCGAACGCCGACGGCATCACCCGCCAGGCCATGCCGATGTGCGGCGCGGCCAGCGCGATGGCCTGGGTATCGAACCCGTCGATCATCGCCACCGAGGCGCACAGCACGGCGATAAGCAGTTGAAAGCCGCTAAGCCGGCTGGATCCGACGATCTGTTCCAGCTCAGCGATTCGACCGGTGCTCATCCGCGCCTCCATCTTTTCCATCCCCGCCTCGCGCGATGCGGACATCGACGCCCGTGGGGCGCCTGGGGTTCTGCTTCCGGCTCAAGCCCGGTGGGCTGGCGGGTCATCTCTGGCCCGCCAGCCCGACCTTCGCATCGGTAGCTCACGTCAAATCGGTGGATCGCGGCGCCAGGGCGGCGCCGCCATTGGACGTCACGGGATAAAGGCGAGCGAGCCGTCGGCGTTGCGGCGCCAATGCTTGAAGTAGTCCCACTCCAGCTTGGCCTCGCGCAGGTCCGCTCCGTGCGGCAGGTCGGTGACCCAGACGAACTGGAACAGGCTCAGCGGCTTGGGATCGGTGCTCGCGTATTTGTAGACCTGGAAGCGACCCGCCGGATAGCGCGCATCGACGGCCGCCGGCTCGAGCTTGGGCCCGGGGACAAGCATGTCGTAGGGGGCGGAGTTGAGGCTGTCGAAGCGGACGTAGCGGTCCGGGGTGGCGATGTGGTTGTAGGTCTTGATCTGGTCGATCGCGTCCCGCAGCACGCCCTGGGCCGGGATGGTGGCGTCCACCGACGCCCCCGAGTCCACCGCGCCATAGACGATCATCATGGGGATGCGGACGTCCCCCTTGGCTTTCAGGCCATCGACCCACGCGTTGACCTCCTTGGACATCGGACCGATCCCGTTGTTGGGAGAGACCGCCGCGAACAGCCCCGGATAGGAGATGCCCATCATGTAGGTCATGCCGCTGCCGAAGGAGAAGCCCTGCATGTAGACGCGGGTGGGATCGACGCCGTAGTCGCGGATGACGTCGGCCACGATCTGGCGGATGAACTTCTGGTCGCCGCCGTCGGGACGGGTGAAGTCCCACATGTTGTTGTGGGCGTTCGGATAGACGGTGATGAAGCCTTCGCGCTCGCCCAGCTCGTGCATCTTGATCTGGCTGAGATACAGCCACGCCGGGAAGTTGGCGCCGTGGGCGGAGATGACCACCGGCAGATGCTGGCCCGGCCGGTAGGTGGACGGGGTCTTGACGTAATAGGTGTAAGGCTGCTGGCCGCCGCCGACATCGATGGTCTTCACGTCGAAGGTCTTGTCGACCTCGGCGTGGGTCAGCTTGCTCCCGACGTCGCCGTTGGCCGAAGACGTCCAGCGGGCCAGGTGATCGAAGAAGTCGTTCCAGATGGTCGCGGTCAGGGCCGCGTCATAGGCGCGCGGCGTGGTGGTCACGCGCACCTGTTGCGACGGGTTGGCCGCGTTGCTGAACACGGCGGTCTGCATGCCGTCGATGGTGCGCGCCGCCGGGGCGGCCGCGACCGCGTTGCTGCGCTTCCAATAGTCGGTTTCCTTGACCTGGGAGCGGCTGGGAGGACCCGAGTTGAAGATCCAGACGGCGAGCGGCACCTCTTTCTTGAGCTGCTTCCAGGTCGGGGCGGCGTTCTTGCCGGCGCGCATGTACTGGAAATAGCCCTGCGCCGGTTGATCGCCCTTGGCGAAGGCCGCGTCGTAGGGAGCGGCGTTCTGGGTCGCGACCGCGGCGAACAGTCCGGGGTAGTCGATCGCGAATTCCTGCGCGGCCGTTCCGCCGGCGCCGGCGCCGGTGAGATAATACCAGGGGGCCCAGCTCGGCACGCGGTTGGGATTGCCGCCGCGGCCGCCGCCCTCACCGCCTTCACCGCGAGCGCCGCCGCGCGGCGGCGGGGCCAGGGGCGCGCCGTCGGGCCCGACCAGGATCAGATGGGTGCGGGCGTGGTCGAAGACCGCCTTCAGATAGGCGTCCTCGCCGCCGCTGGTGGGAGCCCAGCCGCCCCGCCCCGCCTCGGGAAAGACCACCGCGAAGCCGCTGTCCTCGGCCAGCTTGAGCCAGCCCGAACGCTCGGCGAACTGGTCGACCGTCTGGCCGTTGTCATGCAGGGCGAAGACCACGAACTGGAACGTCGAGCGGTTCGCCTTGGAGGAGATGAAGTAGGAATAGGACCGGTCCTCCCCGTCGACGCTGACAGTCTGCCGGCCCATCGGATAGGCGCCGGCCGCGTAGGCGACCGGGGACAACATGCCGGTCAGGACGATCGAGGCGGCGGCGGCGGCGACGATTCGCGTGCAGAACGCACCGGCCAGTCGGGCCATCCAGGACCGCCCGGCGGCGGGCCTCGCATATCGAGTTCTCATGTTGCTTTCCCTATCTGAAGCCTGCGCGGCGCCTTGCCCTGCCGGGTGGCCGCTATTGATGGTGGTGGTCGCGCGCGGCCTCGCGGCCTAGCGCTCGCAAACGGAGTCGTCGCCGTCGGCGGCGGCGGTGCAGTGCAACTGGGCCGAGCGGGTGGCGGCCACCCACTTCACGGTCGTGGGATCGCGCTGGACGTTGGAGATCTTCACGCTTTCCCAGGCCATGGCCCCGACGGCCCTCACCGTCGCCTTCTGCAAGGCCACGACATCGGCGGGCTTGCCCAAGGGGCGGCTGCGCGCCGGCGCCGGGCTGGCGCTCGCGCTTGCCGTCGGAGCGACGGGTGGGACGGGCGCCGCCGGTGGGGCGGCCGAAGCGACAGGCGCGGGTGCTGGCGGCGCTGCGGGCGCCTCGGCTCCACCGGCGCGGGGTCCGCCGCGCCCGCGGCCGGCCGGGGTATCGCGATCGTTCTCCTGGCGGTCGTATTCCACGGGCTCCCAGTCGGGACGGCGGCGGAATGTCTTCACCGTGGTCCAGGGCTTGAGGAAGGCCTTGGGGTCCTCGACGGTGATCTCGTCAAGCAGCGTGTTGGCGTCGGGGGCCCAGATCCGTTCCTTGATGTGCAGGGCGTCGCTGTGCGGCCCTCCTCCGGGAAGAGGGGTGCTGTCCTTGATACAGCAGGTATCGACGAGCAGCTCCTTGCCCTTCCATTGGCCGATGGAATGGCCCGTCGAGCTCGGCAGCGGGTCCTCGGGGTGCAGGCGACCGTCAATATAGATCCTGCGCGGCGCGGAGCTCTCGCCGACGATGAGCATCTCCCGCTGATTGATCTCCACCTCCATGGGGAAGATCATCGTCATCATGTTGGGCATGCCCGGCCCCACGGGCCCACGGTTGGGAATGCCCGCCGCCCGCTTCTGATATTCCGCGTTGTACGGCGGCGTCTGCGGCTGGTCCGGGGCGATGCGATCATCCCAGACGATGTCCCCATCCCGCTCCCACATGCCGTTCCAGGCGGGCAGCGACGACCAACTGGGCGGCTTGGGCCCGCCCGCGGGGTAGTTGGCGGTTTGCGCCCAGGCATGACCGCCGACCCAGCTCAGGCCGACCACCACGGCCGCCGTCACCCGCGCCCGCCGCCTGGGCCCCGTAAATCCTGACTTCATCGGTAATCTCCCTGAGCGCGTGAGCAGCTCGGCTGCCGCGCTAACCGGGGGTCTGGCCCGCGCTCAAGGTCTTGCCGCTCGGCAGGGTGGCCTTCACGAAGGCGCCGCCCTTGGTCCCGTCCCGCAGGGGGTTCATGACGATGGTGACCTTGTCGCCGGCCTTGAAGGTCTTGGGACCCCAGCCGATGCGGATCAGGGTGTTCACGCTCGCCCCTTCGACGCCGTATTCGATCGGCGTCCCGTTTTCGAGCACGATAAGTTGCAGCCAGCTGTGCGGATTGGTGAACTGCCACTCCTTCACGGTTCCTTCGAGCGTCACCGCCTTGGTGCGGTCGAACATCGCGTAGGAGTGGTGGGCCGATGCAGGCGCGGCGCCCGCGGTCACGCACAACGCGCTCGCCAGCGGCAACAAGAACGCCGCTCTCGCAAATTTCATGGATTACCTCCAGTTCACCGGCGCCAGACAAGAACCTCTTGAGCGCCGACCTTAGTTTGCCCCCCGCTATTTGATCTACCTGTTTTGCAAATGGAATTTATTTATTAAGTCTATATTTGATGTCGCAACATATCGATCAAAGACGGAAGCGGCATATTTCGCTATAAACCGATACTTTGAAATCGTCTTGATGAGTTGTATCTTGAGGCGTGCGAAAGGGTGCGAGAAAAGGTCCCCGCCCAGCGTCATTGGGAGGTTCTATTGGCAGCAACCCTGCTCAGCGCGCCGGCCACGCATGGCGACGCCATGCCAGCCCATCGTCCCCACCATACCCTGCTGATCGTCGATGACGATGTCGACATCCGCACCCTGTTGGCCGAGATGCTCGAGGCGACCGGCTACACGGTCCTGACGGCGGCCGATGGCGTTGAGATGTTCAACGCCCTCAATACAAGCGCGGTCGATCTGATCATCCTGGACCTGAACCTGCCGGGCGAGGATGGCATCTCCCTGTGCAGGGAGAGCCGCGCCCGCCGCAACATCCCCATCATCATGCTGACGGCGCGGGGCGAGGCGGTGGATCGGGTCATCGGCCTTGAGGTCGGCGCCGACGACTACGTCACCAAACCCTTCGAGCCCCGCGAACTGGTGGCGCGGGTCCGCAGCGTGATGCGACGGGCCTATTCGCCGCTGAGCGTGCTCGAGCCCCCCGCCCCAAAGCGGGCGACCTTCAGGGGCTGGACCCTCGACTTCGAGAACCGCCGCCTGTCGGACGCCAAGGGGCGCGTCGTGATGCTGTCGGGGGGCGAGTTCAGCCTCCTCAAATTCTTCGTGGAGCATGCCAACGAGGTGCTCACGCGCGAGCAATTGCTCACCGTCGCGGCCCATACCGTCACCGCCAGCGACAGCTCCGGCCAACGCGCGGATCTGCAGATCAGCCGGCTGAGGCAAAAACTCAGCGACAATGCGCGCAATCCCGACCTGATCATGACCATTCGCGGCCAGGGATACGTGCTCGCCGCGGCGGTCACCTTCGAATGACGCTTCGCCGCTACTTCGACTCGATGGCGGGCCGACTGTTCGTCTTCCTGCTGATCGGCGTCGTGGGTTCGGCGAGCCTGGCCCTGGGCGTGGCCGACCTCCACCGTCAATCGGACCTGCAGCGGATACGCTGGGAGCGCCTGGCGGACCGCGTCCAGGACTTCGTCGCGTTGGCGGACAACGCCCCGCAGGCGCTGCGCACGAAGCTGACCGCCGACGGCGTGCCGGGCCTCTATCCCGCCAGGGGGCAGGAAAAGATCGAGAGGGTCGATCCCGATCTCACCCAGCGCCTCGTCCACCGCCTGGGCCCCGACGCCCGGGCGGACGTGGTCCTCCCGCGCACCTGCTTCCCCAGACCGGTCACACGCACCTCCTATAGTCAGCTCAGCTGTTGGCTCATTTCGGCGAAACTCGCCAACGGAACGCCCCTGCGGATGACGATGATCAGTCCCCTCGTGGACGACTTCCGTCTCACCGACTTCGACCCGGTCTTCCTGTCCGTGCTGATCCTCGCGGTCGGGGTGCTCACCGTTTTCGCCGCACGCATGGCCGCCGCTCCCCTGGGCGACCTGTCGCGAGCCGCCAAGTCGCTCGGCAGCGACCTCGACAGCAGCCCCCTGCCCGAGCGGGGACCCAACGAGGTCCGCGACGCCGTCAGAGCCTTCAACACCATGCAGGGCAAACTGCGCGACCTCGTGGTGGAGCGGACCAAGATCCTGGCGTCGATCACCCACGATCTGCAGACCCCCCTCACCCGGCTGAGGCTGCGTCTGGAGAAGGTCGACGACATCGCCCTGAGAAGCCGCCTGATCGACGATCTTCGCGGAATGCAGATCCTGATCCGAGAGGGCCTGGACTTCTCCCGCGGTAGCCAGATCGACGAGCCCTTCGCGCCGGTGGCCCTGGACGCGCTGCTGGAGAGCCTCGTCGAGGACGCGGAGGAGCGGGGTCAGGACGCCGCCCTGCTTCAGCGCTGCGGCTATGACGCCGAGGCGCGCCCCCGCGCCCTGCAGCGGTGCCTGGGCAATCTGGTGGACAATGCCCTGAAGTATGGCGGGTCGGCCGAGATCACCGCCAGGCTGGAGGGCGGGGTCATCAATATCCGTATCCGCGACCACGGGCCGGGCATTGACCCGGACCGGCTGGACGCCGCCTTCGAGCCGTTCGTCCGCCTCGAAACCTCGGTCTCCAGCCCGTCGGATGGCGCCGGACTGGGCCTGACGATCGCCAGGATGCTGGCCCAGAAGAACGACGCCGAGCTGGTCCTCGCCAATCACCCCGAAGGCGGCCTGGAGGCGACCCTGAGCTTGAAGCGCGGCCTTGTCGCGAACGAGGGCTGCGCGCCTTGGACCGGATACCTGAAGACCGATCCGGCGCCCTCCTTGAGTTGAGGCAAATCGGCCTGTCTTCCGCCCTCCCATCGCGTCCCTCGACAGGGGGCGGTGAACGCGGAAGGGCCGAAACGGACGTCCAGCGGACTTCCCTCGGCGAGAAGTTGAACCGCAAGCCGGCGGAGTAGCACCGCCCGACGACGACGTCCCCGTTCACCGACACCGCGCCGGCAGGTTGCGAAGCGCCCCTTCAGCCAGTTGATTCCGAGGGACAAGCGAGGGCCCCTGTGATCTCCAGCAATTCCGGAACTTTCTCGCTCAAGGCGGATAGTTCCGGAATATTGGCCAGCATCCGCTCCAAATGATCTGCCAGGAAGGCCGCCTCCTGCTCGGAAAAGCCCGCGAAAAGGCGGCGCTCACGCTCCGCCGCGACGGCGTTGACCTGCTCATAGATCCCCCAACCCTTGGCGGTCAGGCAGAGCAGGCGCTTGGAGCCCGTCTCCGTGATCACAGCCCCGTCGCGCAACGGCTTGAGCGACCGACTGAGCGCCGCCGCATCCACCTTGAGTCGCCGTCCGATCTCGGCGGCCCGGATTCCCGGCTCGCGGGCGAGCGCATAGAGAATTCTGGCGTCCAGGAACCCCAGTCCCAATCGGCCGTAGGTGGCCGTGGCGGTGGCGATGAGCCGGTTGCTGAGCGTGTTGACGCGCGTCGCGATCAGGGTGGAGCTCCCCGTCGATGGCGCGTCAGCCGCCCAGGCCCCGGAACAAGCCTCAGTCCGCCCCCGGGTGGCGGAACGCCACCTCATTGGCCGCCGACCATATCAAGAAATCCATCTCCGATGGAAAGCAGAGACAGAATTCTATCAAGCATATGATCATCGATGGACGCCAGATCCGTCAACTCATCTGGCTCCACGACCCCCATTTTATATTCAAAATATGTCGATAATTTCAAGCATAGGCTCCCAACAGGACACAATTTCTAAGATCGTCTAACCGACATTATTGAAAACTGAACTTCAATACTAAATTTCTACCGATATTATGAGTGATCACGTCGATGGCAGCTGCGCCAAATCGGCGGCTCCAGGCGCTACGATTGCGACGGAAAACGCCCCGTCAATGCGTCCCGCCGGGCTTCGCCGTCGGTCGTCGAAAATGACTAAGTCACTAGGTGATTTTTGTCGAGGATTTCCGCAGCTCGCGCCCGATCACGCGTCGACCGCGCGCCTGCGGTCGACGTAAGAAATACGTAACAAAGAA
>JAQGII010000007.1 GCA_028291305.1 Caulobacteraceae bacterium | reverse complement strand
CCGGTGGTCGCCGCGCCGGCCGACGAGTAGATGCCGCGCACGGTGAAGATGCCCACGCCGCTGGTGCCGGCGCTCTGGCCGCCGCCGCCGGGCGGCGGAACGGTCAGGCCGGGCACCATGCGGCTGATGTCGTAGGCCGACTTGATGCCCGCCTGGTCCAGGCTCTGCTGGGTGACGGCGGCGATCGACAGGGCGACCCGGTTGACCGAGCTGGTCTGGCGCGTGGCGGTGACGACCACTTCGGCCAGGCCGGTGGCGGACGCGGCGGTCGGCGCCGCCGACTGCGCCCATGCGCCTGTTGGAAGCAGAAGGGCGCCGAGCGATGCGCCGGCCATCAATGTGTTGCTCAGACGGTTCCTGGACATGAAGCTCTCCCTGTCTATTTTCTGATTATCGTTTGAAAAGCCGGGTCTTCAGGCGTGCGCCATCGGCGGATCGAAGTATCCAATACTTCTCCGCGCCCGCCCGAGAGAATGGGGTGGGTTAGATGGATCGCAGGCGTAGAACTACTGCGCCCCCGGCAAGTGACCGGGAAGCCTTCTGCTCAGTGCAGGAAAATGTGATCTCCCCTGTGGTCGCTTCCATCCCATCCAGGCGCTTCTCTTCCGCACCACGTCTGGACGTGAAGCGGCGGACGCCGGTTTTGATCAGCAGAAATCAATTCTGCTTATCTATGTTAAGGAGCCTACACACCGACATCATGTTATGTCAACCGTTCCCGAATGACGGGAAAACGGCCTGCGCGGGCCGGCCCGCCGGCCGTCGAAACGCGGTCAGATCGGCGCCACGTTGACGTTGGCCAGGCCGGGATCGTCCTCGTGGATGGCCAGCAGGTTGATCCCGAGCCGGTGGACCCTGTAGCCCAGCTCCGTCAGGAATCCCTCGATGGAGCCCGGTTCGCATTTGATGACTTCGGCCAGGATCTGCGGCTTGAAGGCCTTGATGGCGCCCAGGGCCCCATGCAGCGCCTCCAGCTCCATCCCTTCCACGTCCAGTTTCAGGAAATCGAGCCGATCGAACCCCAATGAATCGATCGTGACGATGTTGACCTGGCTCTTCTCGCCGCCGTCGTAGTCGATCTCCTGGCCGATGAACTCGGTGGTTTCCCGCTTGCGCAGCTCGAACGATCCGAAGCTGCCGGGGATCAGGTAGTTGGGGCTGGCGATCTCGATGATGCCGACCTCGTTGCCGACGGCGGCGTGCAGCACCCGGGCGTTCATGCAGTTGTTCAGGGCGACGTTGCCGGCCAGGGCGTAATAGATGCGCTCCTGCGGCTCGATGCTGATCACCGTGCCCCAGCCGCTCATCGCCCGCGCCCACTCCACCGTGTGCACGCCGATGTTGGCCCCGCAGTCGAGCGCCATCACCCCGTCGCCGAAGTGATGACGGCGCAGCTCCAGCATCTGCAGGACCAGACCCACCTCCTCGGGATCGAACACCGAGCTGTTGAACAGCTGGTAGCCGACGCCGTAGCCGCCGCCGTGCTCGTCCACCGGCCGGTAGTCCAGGCGCGGCACGATCATCGAACCGTGACCCGTGGAGACCAGGACAAAGGGGGCGGGACGGCGGATGGGATCCATGGGCGGCTTTCGGCGGTGGACGGGACGGGGTCGTGTCAGGCCTGGGGTCAGGCCTGGGGACTGACCAGCGAGAACAGGGCGCCCTGCGGGTCGAGGCCCTGCGCGATCCAGCTGCCGGTGGGGACCTGGTGCGGGCCGTTGATCAGCGTGCCGCCGCCTGCCTGCAGGCGTTCGATGGCCGCGCCGATGCCGTCGACCTGGAAGTAGAAGGTCCAGAAGGGGACCGGGACGCTGGGCGGCTTGTTCATCATGCCGCCGACGTCCTCGCCGCCGCCGCCGTAGGCGAACAGCTGGTAGGCGCCGAACGCGCCCATGTCGAACACCCGCGACTTGGTCCAGCCGAACAGGCCGGCGTAGAAGTCGAAGGCCGCCTGGGCGTCGGCGGCGATCAGTTCGCGCCAGGCGACCGCGCCGGGCCGGTCGACCACCGGCGGCTGCGCCTCCATGCCCTCGAAGGGCTTGAACAGGGCCAGGGGCGCGCCCTGCGGATCGGCGACCATGGCGAAGCGGCCGACGCCGGGAATGTCGGCGGGCGCGCGGTGCACGGCGCCGCCGGCCTTGGCGAACCGGTCGGCGTAGGCGTCGACGTCGTCGACCGCGACATAGCCGATCCAGACCGGACGGGCGCCGCCGGCCAGGGCGGGCGGCGGCAGGGTCAACAGGCCGGCCACGGCGCTGTCGCCGGCGAGCAAGGCGGTGTAGGCCATGCCGGGGGGACTGGCGTCGCGCGAGCCCCAGCCCACCACGCCGCGATAGAAGGCCTCCGCGGCGGGCGCGTCGGTGGTCATCAATTCGTACCAGACGAATGCGCCATCAGGGTTCGACATCGGGTTTCCTCCACCCCCGTGCGACAGGTTACAGAGCCCAGCGTCCCGGACAAGGCCGCCGCCGTTTGCAGTCCGGATCAAAAGAAGCGGGCGGGCTTAAGATTCTGGTGACCGACGCAGGCTCTCCTGCGGTCATGCGAGTTGTCCGATCCAGTCCCAAATTCGATCATGGCGCCGCGCTTCGGGTGCCGCCGGCCCACGATGCGCACGGCCGCCGCGCCCTGTGGCAATGGCTGGGGGAGAACGGCTGTCCCCTGGACGATCGCGGCGCGGTCCAGGTTTCCACCCGCGAAGGCCCGGCGGTGGCCCGGCCCGGCGACTGGATCGTGCTATCCTACAGCGGCGCCCTGCACGTCGCGCGGGGCGGTTCTGCCTGGGACAACTGAGGCGCGCGCGGCCATGACAGGGAACGCCGGGGACGAACCGGCCAGGGACGAGCTTGAACGCCGCATGGCGCAGGCCGTCGCCGACGAGGATTTCGAACTGGCGGCGCGTCTTCGCGACCGGATCGCGGCCCTGGGCGGCTCGTCGTTCAAGCGGCAGGTTCCCGGACGGATGGGCCTGGGGACCGATCAGCAGGTCTATCGGCCGCCGGAAGGCTGGGTCCCGCCGGCCAAGCCCGACCTGGGCGTGGCCAACCGCAAGGGCCGGCGGGGCAGGCGCTGACGCGCTATTTGCGCATGGCCGGCTTGGACTTGGACGCGGAGTGGGCCGCCGCGGCGCGCTCGGAATGACGCGCGCTCCCGCGCGCGTTCGGCGGTCCGCCCTTGGCCGCGGCGCGGCGTTGGGCGACCAGCTCGGCGAGCGTTTCCTTGGCGGTCTTCTTCGGCGTCTGGTCGTCGTTGGAGTCGGTCATGCGAGCATGATTAGCACGGCCGCCGCCCGCAAGTCCCGCGGTCCGCAGGGCCTCGTTTCAGAACCTTCGCAGCTTATCGACGTTTAGTTGATGGTCCTCTCGGTTCGGGACCATGCTGTTGAAGGAACAGCGCCATGCGTAAATTGTCCTTGGCCATAGCGGTCGCCTCGGCCCTGACGGCCGGCGCGGCCGTCGCCGACGCGGCTCAGGCCGCCCCCCTGCCGAGCACGGGCTCCGCGCCGGTGTTCAGCGCGCTCTACACCCCAGGCGGCGCCCCGCTGCTGCAACAGACCCAGTACATCTGGGGCGGACGCAACTACTGCTGGTATCCCGAAGGCTGGCGCGGCCCGGGCTACTACTGGTGCGGCTACGCCGGCCGCCGAGGCCTCGGCTGGGGCGGCGGCTCCGGCTGGCACGGCTGGGACCGCGACCGTTACCGGCCGTCCGGCTTTCCGCCCTATCGCTTCCGCGACGACGGCTATCGCCGCGACCGCGACCGCGACCGGGACCGCGACCGGGACCGTGACAGCGGCGACCACTTCCGCAACCGCTAGCGGTTAGGGCGCGGCGGCCGGTGCGCCGATCGTCGCGCCCAGTCCGCGCAACCGGTTGAGCACGCCGTTGGCCGGCAGCAGCCAGGCCATGTCGATCACCGCCACCGACTTGCCGGGCTTGTGCAGCGCGGCCCAGATGCGGTCTGTCGCCTGGCCCATCTGCCGGTCGATCAGCGCGCGGGCCCCGGGCGCCTGCTCTAGGCAATACTGCTGCGAGGATATCTGGTAGCGCTTGGCCACCGCCAGCACATCGCCCCGCGCCCAGTCGTCGTCGATGTCCTGGGGATGCTGGCCCTCGTATTCGAGTTCGTTGAGGGCGTCGTCCAGGCAGTTCAGCCCCTGTTTCTCGTCCAGCCTGCTGGCCAGCTGCAGCAGCTGGTTCATGGGGTAGGAGGCGAGCGGCTGGATGGGGATGTGGCGGTCCTCGGCCAGGTGCTCGACGGTGGAGGCGGGCTTGGCCTCCGACAGGCCGACCGAGCGGCGGAAGTCGGACAGCAGCAGGAAGCCGGCCACGGCGGGCTTCCAGTTGGCGTAGCGGGACTCCTTGGTGCGGGCCCGGTTGCGCGACTGCTCGAAGTGTTTGCGCAGGTCGGGCGGCAGCGACGGCTCGAGCGGCCGGCTGCTGCGCACCCGCCAGAGGTTGCCGGTCACCAGCCCGAGCACCTGCAGCGGGCCGAGGTCGGGGCGGGGCTGGGTCAGCAGCAGGTTGGCGCCGTCGAGCGCCGCGATCACCTGGCGCTGGTCCCAGACCAGCCGGTGGGGCACGGGGGTGACGGCGCCGAGGATGATGACGCTGGAGTCGCCCAGCTGCGCCCGCCACAGCGCGGGGCCGGGCGGATGGGCGATGACCACCAGCTCCGACAGGGGTTCGGGAGCCTCGGCGGACGGGGAGGAGGCCGCAGGGGGCTCCTGGGCCAGGGCGCTGGAGGACGGCCCTCCCAGGGCCAGGGCGAGGCAGGCGACCGCGGCGGCTGTGAAGGGACTAGGACGCATCGGGAAGGGCGCGCGCTCCACGTTTGAACCGGCGTTTGTCTGAGCCCGAAAACCCGCCAAATCAATGGCGCGAGGCCGCCGGGCGGTCAATTGCGGCCGTAGAGGGCGGCGGCGACCGCATGGTGCTCGCGCCGCAGCCTGGCCACGTCGACGCCGACCGGCATGGAGTCCCACACCCGCCACCGGCCGCCGATCATCACCCGCTCGGCCCGGTGCGCGCCGCACAGCACCAACGCGGCCAACGGGTCGTGGGCCCCGGAGAAGCGCAGCTCGTCGAGGTTGAACAGGGCCAGGTCCGCCGCCGCGCCGGGCGCGATCCGTCCCAGCTCGGGGCGGCCGAAGCATTGCGCCGATCCCTGCGTGGCCCAGCGCAGGGCGTCCAGGTGGGTGACCTGTTCCGCGCCGTAGGTCAGGCGGTTGATCATCAGTGCGTGCCGCACCGCCTCCATCGCATTGGAGGAATCGTTGGACGCCGAGCCGTCGACGCCCAGCCCCACCGGACTGCCGGCGCTCTCCAGCTCCAGCGTGCGGCACTGGCCGGAGGCCAGCACCATGTTGGAGGTGGGGCAGTGGCAGACGCCCACCCCGCGCCGGCCCAGCTGCGCCACCTCGCCGTCGTCGAAATGGATGCCGTGGGCCAGCCAGGCGCGGGACGTCATCCAGTCCACGCTGTCCAGGTATTCCATCGGCCGCAGCCCGAAATGGCGGATGCAGTAGGCGTTCTCGTCCTCGGTCTCGCCCAGGTGGGTGTGCAGCCGGCAATCGAACTGCCGGGCCAGGGCGGCGGTGTCGCGCATCAGCTGCGGCCGCACGGAGAAGGGCGAGCACGGCGCCAGGGCGATCTGCACCAGGGCCCCTTCGGCGGGGTCGTGATAGAGCGACAGCAGGCGCTCGCTGTCGGCGAGCACGACGTCGTCGTCCTGCACCACCGCCTCCGGCGGCAGCCCGCCGTCCTTCTGCGACAGGGTCATCGAGCCGCGCGTCAGGATCGCCCGCATGCCCAGCCGCCGGGCGACGTCGACCTGGATGTCGATCGCCTCGTCCAGGCCGGACGGGAACAGATAGTGGTGGTCGGAGGTGCAGGTGACCCCGGACATCATCATCTCGACCATGGCCAGCTCGGTGGCCAGGGCCAGGGCCTGCGGCGTGCAGTGGCTCCAGATCGGGTAGAGGGCGGTCAGCCAGCCGAACAGCGGCTTGTTGATCGCCGCCGGATGCGCCCGGGTCATGGTCTGGAAGAAGTGGTGGTGGGCATTGATCAGCCCGGGGATGACCACGAACCGGCCGGCCTCGACGACCTCGTCGCAGTCCCGCGCCGGCGCGCCGCCCGCGCCGATGCATTCCACGATCCGGCCGTCCTCGACGACGATCCCGCCCGCGCTGTCCTCGGCGAGGATGGCCAAGGGATTTTTCAGCCACAGACGCATCCGGCGCTCCAAAGCCCGTTCGACCCTTGTCAGAGCAGACTCCGGCCCGATCGCCAAGCCGGACGGAGGCGACCCGCCCCCGGCGGATTTATCTTGCGCTGGGTCATGGGGGGCCAAACACTCAGGCCCAGATGACGGACCGCATTCGCTTCCTGCTGGACGGGACCATCCACGAGATCGGCCCCGTCGATCCGACCAAGACGGCGCTGGAGCTCCTGCGCTACGACCTCGGCCGCACGGGCTCCAAGGAAGGCTGCGCCGAGGGCGACTGCGGCGCCTGCACGGTGGTGGTGGGCGAGCTCGTCGCGGACCGTATCGTCTGGCGGCCGATCAACGCCTGCATCCTGTTCGTCCCGATGCTCGACGGGCGCGCCCTGCTGACCGTCGAGAGCCTGGGAACGCCGCAGGCGCCCCACCCGATCCAGCAGGCGATGGTCGACCGGCATGGCTCGCAGTGCGGCTTCTGCACGCCGGGCATTGTCATGTCCCTCTATGCCCGCAGCATCATGGGGGCGGGCGATGCGCCCCTCAACGACGCCCTGGCCGGCAACCTGTGCCGCTGCACGGGCTATGGACCGATCCTGGCGGCCGCTCGCGATGTCCCTCCCCAGCCGCGCGACGACGCCGAGACCATCGCGGCCCTGCGCGCGCTGCGCCGCGACGCGCCGCTGGACCTGTCGTTCGACGATCCCCTCGCCGGCGCGGCCCGGCGCTGGATCGCGCCCCGCACGGTGGACCAGCTGGCCCGCTGCCTCATGGATCATCCCGAGGCGCAGATCGTCGCCGGGGCCACCGACGTCGGCCTGTGGGTGACCAAGGCGCACCGGGTGCTGCCGGTGGTCGTCCATGTCGGCGATGTCGCCGAACTCGGCCAGATCGACGACGGCGACGCGGAGGTCAGGATCGGCGCCGGCGCGCGCTACGCCGACGCCCAGGCGGTGCTGGCGCGCCTGCATCCCTCCTTGGACGAGCTGGTGCGCCGGATCGGCGGGGTCCAGGTGCGCAACGTCGGCACCATCGGCGGCAACATCGCCAACGGCTCCCCCGTCGGCGACATGCCCCCGGTCCTGATCGCCCTCGGCGCCCGGCTGGTCCTGCGCCGCGGCGACGCGCGGCGCGAGCTGCCGCTGCAAGACTATTTCCTGGACTACGGCAAGCAGGACCGGCGGCCCTCCGAATTCATCGAGGCGGTGATCGTCCCGCGCCCGCCGCCGGGGCGGATCGTCCACGTCTCCAAGCTGTCCAAGCGCTTCGACAGCGACATCTCCGCGCTCTGCGGCGCCTTCGCCGTGGATGTGGACGGCGGGATCGTGACCGGCGCGCGGATCGCCTTCGGCGGCATGGCCGGCATTCCCCGCCGGGCGCCGGCCTGCGAGGCGGCGCTGGTCGGATCGGCCTGGACCCGCGAGACCATGGAGCGGGCCGCCCGGGCGCTGCCCGACGACTTCCAGCCGCTGAGCGACGTGCGGGGCTCGGCCGCCTACCGGCTGCGGGCCGCCGGGGCCCTGCTGACGCGGATGTGGCTGCAGGCCACGGGCGGGCAGGGCGCGCACGACCTGATGGCGATGGAGGCGATCGATGGATGACGCTGAATTCGGCCAGGTCGGCCAGGTCCACCAGGCGCGGCCGCACGACAGCGCCCTGCTGCACGTCACCGGCCGCGCAACCTATGTCGACGACACCCCGGAGACGCCCCGGCTGCTGCACCTGGCCTTCGGCCGCGGCGCCCACGCCCACGCCCGCATCCTGGCCCTGGACCTGGCGCCGGTGCGCGCCGCGCCGGGCGTGGTCGCGGTGTTCAGCGCCCGCGACATCCCCGGCGAGAACAATGTCGGGCCGGTCAGGCGCGACGACCCCCTGTTCGCCGACGGGCTGGTGGAATACCACGGCCAGAGCCTGTTCGTGGTCGCGGCCACCAGCGTGGCCGCCGCCCGGCGCGCGGCGCGGCTGGCCCAGGTGGTCTACGAGCCGCTGCCCGCCGTCCTGACCATCGACGAGGCCCGCGCCGCCGACCTGAAGATCGACGACAGCCACAGCCTGCAGCGCGGCGATGCCGACGCGGCCCTGGCGGCCGCCCCCCACCGGCTGCAGGGGCGGGTGGAGACGGGCGGCCAGGACCATTTCTACCTGGAGGGGCAGGTCGCCCTGGCGACGCCCGGCGAGGCGGGCGCCATCCACATCCTCTCCTCCACCCAGCACCCGAGCGAGGTGCAGCACCTGGTCGCCGCCCTGCTGGGCCGCGCCAGCGCCGACATCACCGTGGAGGTGCGCCGCATGGGCGGGGCCTTCGGCGGCAAGGAGACCCAGGCGGCCCTGTTCGCCGCCGCCGCCGCCCTGGTCGCCGCCAGGACCGGCCGTCCCGCCAAGTTCCGCTGCGACCGCGACGACGACATGGCCATGACCGGCAAGCGGCACGACTTCCAGGTCCGCTACGACGTCGGCTTCGACGACGACGGCCGCATCCGCGGGATAGCGCTGGAGCTGGCCTCGCGCTGCGGCGCCACCCTGGACCTGTCGGCGGCGATCAACGACCGGGCGATGTTCCACGCCGACAATGCCTACTTCCTGGAAAACGTCCGCATCGTCTCGCACCGGTTCAAGACCCACACCGTCTCCAACACCGCCTTCCGCGGGTTCGGCGGGCCGCAGGGCATGGTCGCCATCGAGCGGGTGATCGACGACATCGCCGCCACCCTGGGGCTGGACCCGCTCGACGTGCGGCGGGTCAACCTCTACGGCCCGGGCCGCGACGTGACGCCCTACCACATGACCGTCGAGGACAACGTCGCGCCGCAGCTGATCGAGCAGCTGGCGGCCAGTTCCAACTACGCCGGCCGCCGCGCCGCCATCGCCGCCTTCAACGCCGCCTCGCCGGTCATCAAGCGCGGCATCGCCCTGACCCCCGTCAAGTTCGGCATCAGCTTCACCACCAGCCACCTCAACCAGGCCGGCGCCCTGGTGCACGTCTATGCCGACGGCTCCATCCACCTGAACCACGGGGGCACGGAGATGGGCCAGGGGCTGATGGTCAAGGTGGCCCAGGTGGTCGCCGACGTGTTCGGCGTCGGCCTGGAGCGCATCCGCATCTCCGCCACCGTCACCGACAAGGTGCCCAACACCTCGGCCACCGCGGCCTCCTCGGGCGCCGACCTCAACGGCATGGCGGCCTTCCGCGCCGCCTCGACGATCCGGGACCGGCTGGCCGGGGTGGCGGCCGGGCATTTCGGCGCCCTGGCCGAGGCGGTGCGGTTCACGCCCCAGGGCGTCATGGCCGGCGACCGATCTCTCGCCTTCGACCAGCTGTGCCGCATGGCCCATCTGGCGCGGGTGTCGCTGTCCTCCACCGGCTTCTATGCGACCCCCAGGATCGGCTACGACCGCGCGGCCGGGCGCGGCCGGCCCTTCTTCTATTTCGCCTACGGCGCGGCGGTGTCGGAGGTCGCCGTCGACACCCTGACCGGCGAGCACCGCGTGCTGCGCGTGGACATCCTCCACGAGGCCGGCCGCTCGCTCAATCCGGCCATCGACCTGGGCCAGGTCGAGGGCGGCTTCATCCAGGGCATGGGCTGGCTGACCACCGAGGAGCTGGTTTATGGCGAGGACGGCCGGCTGCTGACCCACGCCCCGTCCACCTACAAGATCCCCTGCGCCGGCGACCGGCCCAAGGTGTTCAACGTCGCCCTGTGGCGCGGCGGCCGCAACGCCGAGCCGACCATCCACCGCTCCAAGGCGGTGGGCGAGCCGCCGCTGATGCTGGCCATCTCCGTGCTGTCGGCGCTCGGCCATGCGGTGGCGGCGACCGCCGGGGCGCGCCTGCCGCCGCGCCTCGACGCCCCGGCGACGCCCGAGCGCATCCTGGCCGCCATCGACGAGCTGAAGGCCCGCGCCCATGCGTGACTGGGCCGCCCAGGCCGAGCAGGCCTGCCGCCGGGGTCCGGCGGCGCTGGCCGGCGTCTTGGCCGCCGACGGCTCGGCGCCGCGCGGGGCCATGACCCGCATGGTGGTCACCCCGACCGGGATTCTCGGGACCATCGGCGGCGGCAACCTGGAGCAGCAGGTGATCCGCCAGGCGCGCCTGCTGCTGCAGGACCCCCGCGCCCACTGGCGGGTGCAGGACTATCCGCTCGGCCCGCTGCTCGGCCAGTGCTGCGGCGGCCGGGTGCGGCTGCTGATCGAGCGCCTGGCGGCGGACGACGCGGACTGGCTCAGGGAAGTCGCGCGCCGCCATCGCGACGCCGAGCCGTTCACCCTGCGCATGACCTTCGGCGAGGCGGGCATCGCCCACGCCGTCCTGCCCGACGCCGAGGTCCCGCCGCCCTCGACACGCGGCGCCAAGCCCGGCCCCGGCGAAACCTTCGACGAGCGGCATCGGCCGCAGACCCTGGGCGTCCTGCTGTTCGGCGCGGGGCATGTCGGCTCGGCCCTCGCCCGGACGCTTGAGCCCCTGCCGGTGCGCCTGCGCTGGCGCGACACGCGGCCGGAATTCGCCGCCAGGCCGGGCGTCGATCTGGTCAGCGAAGCCGAGGCCGTCGTCCTCGCCGGGGAGGGGCCCGAGGACGAGGTCGTCCTAATCATGACCCACGACCACGCCCTGGACTACCGCCTGACCGCCGCCGCCCTGGCCGGCGGCCGACGCGTCGTCGGCCTGATCGGCTCGGCCACCAAACGCGCCCGCTTCCTCGCCCGCCTGCGCCGCGACGGCCTCGACGACGCCGCCCTCGCCCGCCTGGTCTGCCCCATCGGCCGCCCCGACATCCCCGGCAAGGAGCCCGAGGTGATCGCCGTCGCGGTGGCGGCGCAACTGCTGGGTTTGAGGGGCGGGGCTTAGCCGTCGTCCCACCCGTCACTCCCGGGTCTGTGTTCACCCCCGAAGGTCAGGAGTTCCTGGCCGAAGATGGCGCGGCGGCAGTTGCAGTAGATAAACTGCTGAAGGATGCCGCGAGGGGCGAACCCAGCCGCCCCTCGGTCTGAACACGCCATCGCTTGAGACGGGCAGCTCGAGAAACCACGGCGACTGTCGATCGACCTGTCGTCGCTGCTGCTGAATCGAGTTCTTCAGACCATCCTAAATATCGTTGGCGCGCGCGAATTTGGCGATGTGGTCCGCGGCGCGGAAAGCCAGGGCCTCGATGGTCAGCGTCGGCTGGCCGCGGCCGGACGTCACCATGCTCGAACCGTCGGAGATGAAGAGGTTCCTCACGTCGTGCGTGCGGTGGTATTTGTCGATCACCGACGTGGCCGGGTCGTTGCCCATGCGGCACGTGCCGAGCAGGTGCACGCCGCCTTTGGTCTCGCCGACAGGTTCGGCGACGATCTTCTTGGCGCCGTCCGCGTCCATGATCTCCTTGGCGCGCTCGACCTGCCAGTTCGCGTGCTTCACGTCGTCCGGATGGTCCTTGTAGGTGACCCGCATCGCCGGCACGCCCCAGTCGTCCTTCAGCTCCG
>JAQGII010000518.1 GCA_028291305.1 Caulobacteraceae bacterium | reverse complement strand
GGCGGAGGTCAACCTCGCCGACATCCTGCTGGCCCGTTCGCTGGGCATCATGGCCAGCATGCACCTCGCGGTGGGCATGTACGGCGACTACACGCCCCACGCCCGCGCCATGGCCCAGACCGGCCTGCTCGGCCCCGACATCAACCTGACTCACTGCAACCGCCTGCTCGACGACGAGATCGCCATGGCGCTGGACCTCGGCTCCAGCATCTCCGTGACCCCGGAGGTGGAGATGCAGATGGGCCACGGCCTGCCGGTCACCGGACGGGTGCAGGCCGCCGGCGGCCGCGTGGCGCTCGTCACCGACGTGGTCTGCAGCGTCAGCGCCGACATGTTCTCGCAGATGCGCTTCGCCGTGCAGGCGCAGCGGATGCTGGCCAACGCCCGCGCCCACGAAGGCGGCGGCATGCTCGAGCTGCTGCCGATGGGCGCCCGCGACGCCCTGATCAGCGCCACCCGACAAGGCGCCAAGGCCCTGGGCCTGGACTCCCGCATCGGCTCCATCACCCCGGGCAAGGACGCCGACCTGACCGTCCTGTCCTGGGCCCACGAGCGGTCGTCGCCCCTGGTCAATCCGGTCCAGGCCGTGGTGTTCCACGCCAGCGTCGCCAACGTCCACACGGTGATGGTCAGGGGCAGGATACGCAAGTTCGACCACCGCGCCGTCGAGCCCGAACTCGCCGCCGTGTCCCGCGCCGCCGAGATGGGTCATCGGGTGATGGCCGCCGCCGGCATCATTCCCGGCCGAGCGGCCTGAGCGGCCGTCGTCGCCTCAAGCATCAAGGACAAGAATCATGAACGCGTTCGTTGCGATCGACGACGGCCCCCTGGTCGTCGCCGACGAGGGCCTGTCGCTGCTGGCCAACCCGCTGCTCAACAAGGGCACCGCCTTCACCGATGAGGAGCGCACCGCCTTCGGCCTGCACGGCCGCTTGCCGCCCAACGTCAGGGGCCTGAACGAGCAGATCGCCCGCCGCCTGCAGGCCCTGCGCCGCCTGCCCACCGACCTGGACCGCTACGTCTTCCTGCGCGAGCTGCAGGACTCCAACGAGACGTTGTTCTACGCCCTGCTGACCGACAACCTGACCGAGCTGCTGCCCCTGATCTACACGCCGACCGTCGGCGAGGGCTGCCAGACCTTCAGCCACCACTGGCGCTATCCGCGAGGCCTGTTCCTCAGCTGGCCGCAGCGCGACCAGATCGAGGCCATCCTCGCCCACCCCGACTTCGACAACGTGGAGGCGATCGTGGTCAGCGACGGCGAGCGCATCCTCGGCCTCGGCGACCAGGGCGCCGGCGGCATGGGCATCCCGATCGGCAAGCTGGCCATCTACACCGGCTGCGCCGGCCTGCACCCCGCCACCACCCTGCCGGTCCTGCTCGATCTCGGCACCGACAATCCCGAGCGCCTCGCCGACCCGCTCTACGTCGGCTGGCGGCACGAGCGAATTCGCGGCCAGGATTACGACGACTTCGTCGACCGCTTCGTGCAGGCGGTGAAGGCCCGCTGGCCCAACGCCCTGCTGCAGTGGGAGGACTTCGCCCGCGACAACGCCGCCAAGCTGCTGGACCGCTACCGCGACCAGCTGTGCACCTTCAACGACGACATCCAGGGCACCGCCGCGGTCACCGCCGGGGCCCTGCTGGCGGCCATGAGCGTCACCGGCCAGCCGATCACCGAACAGACCGTCGTCATTGTCGGCGCGGGCTCCGCCGGCTGTGGCGTCGGAGCCCTGTTGCTGCAGTTGATGATCGAGGCGGGCCTTTCGGAGGCTGAGGCGCGGTCGCGCTTCTATGTCCTCAACAGTCGCGGCCTCCTCGTCGAAGACATGCCGGGCCTGCTCGACTTCCAGGCGCCGTTCGTCCGCTCGCGCGCCAGCGTGCGGGACTGGGGCGTCAAGAACCCCGAGTGCATCGATCTGCTGGAAGTGGTGGCTTGCGCCCGTCCCACGGTGCTTATCGGCGCTTCCGGCCAGCCCGGCGTGTTCAGCGAGGCGGTGGTGCGGACCATGGCCGCGGCGGTCGAACGGCCGGTGATCTTCCCCCTGTCCAACCCGACCTCCCGGGCCGAGGCGGACCCCGCCGACATCCTCGCCTGGACCCAGGACCGCGCCATCGTCGGTTCCGGCAGCCCCTTCCCGCCCGTCATGCGCAACGGCGTCCTGCGGCCCATCGACCAGGTCAACAACTCCTGCATCTTCCCCGGCGTGGGCCTGGGCGTCCTGGCGGTCGGTGCCCGGCGCGTCACCGACAACATGCTGGCGGCGGCGGCCAAGACCCTGGCCCAGCTGTCGCCCGCCGCCCGCAACCCCGCCGACAGCCTGCTGCCGCCGGTGCAGGACCTGCGCCGCACCGCCGGCGCGGTGGCCTACGCCGTCGCCCTGCAGGCCCGCGCCGACCAGGTCTGCGATCCCTTCGACGACGCCGACCTTGCGGACCTCATCAAGCGCAAGCGCTGGCGTCCGCACTACAGGCCCTACGCCGCGGCGGCCAAAGACTAGGCGGCCGTTTGCGCGAAGCCTTTCCGGTACTCCGCCGGGGTCACGCCCACCTGCCGTAGGAAAGCCCGACGGAAGGTGTCGATATCGGCAAAGCCGCATTCGCCGCCCGCCTGCTTTGGATGCGCGCCCGCCTCCAATCGGAGGCGGGCGGCGTTCACACGGGCCATCTCCACCCAGTCAGCGGGAGTGACCCCCAACTCGTTGCGGAAAACACGGACGAAATGGCGGGCGCTGAGCCCGGTGCGCTGCGCCAGCGCCGACGTCCCCAGGTCGGCCGCCAGGTTGGCGAGAATCCAGCGCTGGACCTCCTGCAGCACCGACCGGCCGTCTGGATTGACCTCTCCGCGCCGGCTGAACTGAAGCTGCCCTCCCGGACGCTTGAAGAACATCACCAGCTGGGAGGCGACCCTCTTGGCGATCTCGCGTCCCAGATCCTCCTCGACCAGGGCGAGCGCCATGTCCAGCCCGGCGGTCACGCCGGCGGCGGTGCGTACCGGCCCGTCGCTGACATGCAGGGCGTCGACCTCGACCGTCACCTGCGGGAAACATCGCATCAACCGGTCGGCCACCGCCCAGTGGGTCGCGATGCGTCGACCGTCCAGTAGCCCAGCGGCGGCCAGGATCCACGCGCCGCTGCAGATCGAACCGATCCGCCGCGTCCGTTTCGCCTCCCCGCGCAGCCACTCCAGCAGCGCCTCATCGACCGATCCCTCGTCGAAGTGCGGGGAGCCCGCCACGAGCAGGGTGTCGAACCCATCGCCTTCTCCCACGACTTCGTCCGGCGCCAGCCGCATGCCCGCCGAGCTCACGATCGGCCCAGGGCCGCTGCCGACGACGCTGAGCTGATACGCGTCGAGCCCCGCCTGTACATTGGCCTCGGCGAAAACGTCCAGGGGGCCCGCCACGTCCAGCATCTGCACCCCCGACAGGGCCAGCACGCCCACGCGGCGCGTCTTGATCGTACGTCCTCTTTCCACGTCATTTGTCCATTTTCGTCTGGTTACGACGATATCGGCTTTCGGGACAACTTTCTAGAGTGCGGTGTCAGTAAGAAAGGAGACACCAATGGCCACCCTCGACCGGCTCCGGTTGCCCGACAGCAAGTTGTCGCGCGAGATCACCGAGTTCGTCCGCGACACGGAATCCGAGCTGCTCTTCAACCATTCGAGCCGGGTCTACCTGTTCGGCGCCTTGACCGGCGACCGGCAGGGCCTGACGTTCGATCCCGAGCTGCTTTACGCCGGCGCTATGTTCCACGACATGGGCCTGACGGCGCCGCACAGCAGCGAAGTCGAGCGCTTCGAGGTCGACGGCGCCAACGCCGCCCGCG
>JAQGII010000504.1 GCA_028291305.1 Caulobacteraceae bacterium | reverse complement strand
CAGGCCCCGGTCTTCGAGAATGTGAGCCGCCGCCGCCATGACCGCGTCGACGGTCGCCTTGGAGCGGCTCTGAGAGGGCTTTTTTCTAGGCGTAACAATGATTTGTGAAGATGCGGCTGTCATCCTGGCCAATGCGAGTGGAAATGTGAGTAATTACTCATATTCTCTCCTCTGACTGGCGAACGCAAGCGTGGAGCCAACCGCGCCGCCCGGCAGTCGGCCAAACGCATCATCTGGTTGTCCCATGCCCGCCCTGGGTACCCGCATTTCCGACGTCCGCCTTTTCCGGGGGCTCCTGACCGCCGCGGCGCTGGCTCCCCTGCTGGCCGCCTGCGCGACCGGAAGCGTGCGCACGGCCGACACCCGCCTGCCCGCCGCCTACGCGGCGCCGCAGCCGCAGCAGACCGCGCCGGCCGCCGCGCTGGACCAGTGGTGGACCCTCTACAACGACGCCCAGCTCACGGCCCTGGTGCAACAGGCCCTGGCCAACAGCCCGGACGCCAGGGACGCCGCCTCCAAGCTGGATCAGGCGCGCGCGGTGCGCCAGGCGGCGCTGTACGCCTACAATCCGCAGGGCGCCCTGTCGGCCTCGGCCAGCAAATCGAAATACAACCTGCTCGACCCCGGCGCCTCCTCGGCCGCGGCCCTGGGCAGCCTCGGCGGGTTGAGCAGCGGCGCGACGGGCGTCAACGGCGCCAGCCTGCTGGCCAGCGAAAGCTACAGCCTGGGCTTCAACGTCAGCTGGGAGCTGGACCTGTTCGGCCGCCGCCGCGCGGCCCGCCGCTCGGCCGACGCCGAGTTGCGCAACGCCGAGTTCACCTATGACGCCACCCGCTGGAGCCTGGCGGCCAATGTCGCCGACAGCCTGTTCCAGGCGCGCGGCCTGGCCATCCAGCTCGACCAGGCCAACGAGACCCTGCGCATCGAGCGCCAGCTCTACGACGTGTCCAAGGCGCGGGTGGATCATGGCCTGGCGCCGTCGTCCGACGCCGCCCAGACCGAATCCAACCTGCAGAGCGCCCAGGCCCAGGCCGAGGCGCTGGGCGCCCAGCTGAACGCGGCGCGGCGCCAGCTGCTGCTGCTGGTCGGGCGCGGCGTGGATCCCCTGGCCAGCCTGCCGGTCCCGGCCGAGGTCGGCGCACCGCCGCCCGTGCCCGCCGCCCTGCCGGGCGAGCTCCTGATCCGTCGGCCCGACGTGCGCGAGGCGCAGCAGCGCGTCGAATCCGCCGCCGGCAAGCTGACGTTGAACAAGCGCGCCCTGCTGCCCACCTTCACCCTGTCGCCCGGCGTGGGCCTCCTGCAGGAGGGCGCCTCCGCCGCCGGCCGCCTCAGCTTCTGGTCCCTGGCCGCCAGCGCCGCCATGCCGGTGCTGGACCGTCCGCGCCTGCTGTCGCTGGTGCATCAGCAGCGCGACGTGGCCGAGCAGGCGGTGATCGCCTACGAGAAGTCGGTGCAGACCGCCTACGGCGACGCGGAAAACGCCTTCGGCTATTACGACTCCGACAAGCGGCGGGTCGCCCTGCTGATCGCCGCCGAGAAGAACGCCAACTTCGCCTACCAGGCCAAGCAGACCGGCTACCGGCGCGGGCTCAACGACCTGCAGTCGACGCTGACCGCCGAAGCGAACTGGCGCCAGGCGCGCGTTTCCCTGGCCTCGGCCCAGGTCACGCTGATGCAGCGCTCGGTGCAGGTGTTCAAGGCGCTCGGCGGCGGCTGGTCGCCCGACACCCCCATTCCCAGACTGTCCGACATCCAGGGGGGCGCCGCCGGATGACGCCGCCCTTCACTGCCTCAAGGATTCCGATGACCCGTGTCCGCTGGCCCGCCTTCGCCGCCGCCGCCGTCCTGATCGGGGCCGCCGGGGCCCTCGGCGCCTGCCATCCCGCGCCCAAGGCCAACGTCGAGGCGCAGCCCCGCGCCGTGCGCGTCGCCCGCGTGCAGAGCCTGCCGCTGGCCAGCGCCCTGACCGTCTCGGGCCTGCTGACCCCGCGCGAGGAGGCGGCCGTCACCTCGGAGCTGGGCGGCTTCCGGGTGTCGAAAGTGTTCGTCGACCAGGGCGATTGGGTCAAACAGGGCCAGCCCCTGGCGCAACTCGATGATACCTTGCTGCGGTCCCAGATCGCCCAGCAGTCCGCCGTGCTCACCCAGCAGACCCTCGCCGCCGAACGCGCCGAAAGCCAGGCCAGGAACGTCGCCGGCCTGGACAACCAGGGCGTGCTTTCGCAGGAAGACATCGACACCCGCCGCTTCCAGGCCAAGAGCGCCCGCGCGTCCGCCGTCGCCGCCCAGGCGCAGCTGGACGACCTGAAGACCCGCCAGGCCCGCCTGACCCTGCGCGCGCCGGTGTCCGGCCGCGTGCTGGCCCGCTATGTGCGCCCGGGCGACCTGCCGGCTGGCCAGACCGCCGGCCAGCCCCTGTTCCGCATCGCCCGCGACGGCCTGATCGAGATCGACGCCGAGGTGCCCGAGGGCGACCTGGGCAAGCTGCGGGCCGGCCAGAACGCCGAGGTCACCCTGCCGGACGGGGCCAAGACCACCGGGCAGGTGCGCCTGATCTCACCCGAGGTGGACCAGCAGTCCAAGCTCGGCCACGCCCGTATCCTGCTGCCCGTGCGCGCCGACCTGCGCCCCGGCGGCTACGCCTACGCCCGCCTGCTCAATGTGAAGACCATCGGCCTGGTGGCCCCCGACAGGGCGGTGACCTATGACGCCGAGGGCGCCTCGGTGTTCGTGGTCGACGCCGCCAACCGCGTGCGCCGCGTGACGGTGCGCACCGGCGACCGCGCCGGCGGCTTCGTCGAGCTGATGCAGGGGCCGCCCGCCGGCTCGCGCGTCCTGGTCACCGGATCGAGCTTCGTCCTGGACGGCGACAAGGTGGCGCCGGTCGAGAACGGAGCCTCCTGATGGCCGCCTTCCGCGTCTCCACCTGGGGCATCCGCAACCCGGTTCCGGTGGCTCTGCTGTTCCTGGCCCTGACCGTGGCCGGCATCGCCGGCTACATGACCATGCCGATCAAGGCCTTCCCGGAGGTGTCCTTCCCGGTGGTCATGGTGGCCGTCACCCAGAGCGGCGCGGCCCCTTCGGAAATGGAGACCCAGGTCACCCGGCCGGTGGAAGACGCCGCCGCCGCCATTTCCGGCGTCAAGCACATCTCCTCGACGGTCACCCTGGGCTCGTCGGTGACCGAGATCGAGTTCCAGTTCGGCACCGACAGCCAGCGGGCGCTGGACGACATGCGCTCGGCCATCGACCGGGCGCGGGTCAACCTGCCCAACGGCATCGACCCGCCCAACGTCAGCCGCCTGGACATCGACGCCCAGCCCCTGATGTTCTACGCGGTGTCCTCGGCCAACATGTCCGCGACCGAGCTGTCGTGGTTCATCGACAACACCGCCGCCCGCGCCATCCAGGCGGGCAAGGGCGTCGGCCAGGTGATCCGCACCGGCGGCCTCGACCGCGAGATCAACGTCATCCTCGATCCCGACCGCATGTCGGCGCTCGGCGTCACCGCGCCGCAGGTCAACCAGGCCCTGGTGCAGTTCACCGACGACCTCGGCGGCGGCCGGGCGCGGGTGGGCGGGCGCGAGCTGACCGTGCGCGTGCTCGGCTCGGCCCGCAGCCTCGACGCCCTGCGCGCCCTGCAGATCCCCCTGCCCAGCGGCCGCTACGTGCGCCTGGACCAGCTTGCCACCGTGGGCGACGGGGCCGGCGAGAAGCGCGGTTTCGCCATGCTCGACGGCCGTCCGGTGGCCTCCTTCCAGGTGGCCAAGTCCAAGGGCGCCTCCGACGTCGCCGTCGAGAAGCAGGTTCTCAAGGCCATCGACAAGCTGAAGAAGGACCACCCGGAGGTGGTCTTCACCCAGATCCTGTCGACCGTGGCCAACACCCGCGAGGCGTTCAGCTCCACGGTCCACGTGCTGGAAGAAGGCATGTTCCTGGCCGTGATGGTCGTGCTGCTGTTCCTGCGCGAGTGGCGGGCCACGACCATCTCGGCCATCGCCATGCCGCTGTCCCTGATCCCGACCTTCGGGGCCATGGCCCTGTTCGGTTTCAGCATCAACATCGTCACCCTGCTGGCCCTGACCCTGGTGGTCGGCATCCTGGTCGACGACGCCATCGTCGAGATCGAGAACATCCAGAAGCGGATCGAGCGCGGCGCGCGGCCCTTCCAGGCCGCCATGGAGGGGGCCGACGCCATCGGCCTGGCCGTCATCGCCACCACCTTCACCATCGTCGCCGTGTTCACGCCGGTGTCGATGATGAACAGCTCGGTGGGTCAGTTCTTCCGCGAGTTCGGCGTCACGGTGTCGATGGCGGTGCTGTTCTCCCTGCTGGTCGCGCGCCTGCTGACCCCGCTGCTGGCCGCCTATTTCATCAAGCCGCACAAGCATCCCAAGCCGCCCCGCCCCCTGCCGCGGGTCTACAAGCGATCCCTGGACTGGGCGCTCGACCACAAGTGGCTGGCGAGCGGCGTCGGCGCGCTGTTCCTGGCGTTCTCGATCATGATGGCCAGCCAGCTGCCGACCGGCTTCCAGCCCTCGGGCGACCCCGGCTACATCTACATGCAGGTGCAGGGCCCGCCCGGCGCCACCAAGGAGGACATGCAGCGCGCGGTGGTCGAGACCACGCGCCTGTTCCGCGCCCAGCCCGACGTCGAGAAGGTGTTCGGCCAGATCGGCTCGACCGGCGCGGGCGGCGACCTGACCTCGGGGCGGGTCATCGCCCTGCTCAAGGCCAAGCGCGACCACACCACCGACCAGGTCAAGCAGCTGATGCGCGACAAGCTGCGCCAGATCCCCGACGCCCGCGTCACCTTCCAGGGCAACGGCGGCGGGGCCGACCTCGAGATCATCCTGGCCAGCCAGAACGGCGCCCTGCTGGCGCGGACCCAGGAGACCCTGCTGCGGCAGATGCGCGGCCTCGACCTGATCGGCGACCCGCGCCCGGCGCCGCCGCCGGCCTCGGCCGAGCTGGTCATCCGCCCCAAGGCCGCCGAAGCGGCCCGGCTGGGCGTCACCGCCAACACCCTTGGTCAGATCGCCCGCGTGGCCACCATCGGCGACATCGACGCCAACGTCGCCAAATTCCCCGACGGCGAGCGGCGCATCCCGATCCGCGTGCGCCTGCCCCAGGCGGCGGTCGCCGACCTGAACGTGATCGGGCGGCTGCAGGTGCCGACCCTGACCGGCAAGCCCACCGACCTGCGCAGCGTCGCCGACATCGACTTCGAGGCCGGCCCCGCCCGCATCGTCCGCTACGACCGCGAGCGCCGCGCGTCGGTGCAGGCCGACCTGAAACCCAAGGTCATCATCGGCACGGCCCTGACGGCGGTGCGCGACCTGCCGATCATGAAGAACCTGCCGGCCGGGGTGCGCAAAGCCACCTCCGACGACGAGGAGAGCCAGGCCGAGCTGTTCGGCGGCATCGTCCTGGCCATGCTGGCGGGCGTGGCGCTGATCTACGCGGTGATGGTCCTGCTGTTCAAAAGCTTCTTCAAGCCGATCACCATCCTGTCGGCGCTGCCCCTGTCCCTGGGCGGCGCCTTCGTGGCCATGTTCATCACCCACAAGGCGTTCGACCTGCCGTCGATGATCGGCATGCTGATGCTGCTGGGCCTGGCGGCCAAGAACTCGATCCTGCTGGTGGAGTTCGCCATCGAGGCCGAGCGGTCGGGCATGAAGCGGCACGAGGCCCTGGTGCTGGCCTGCACCGAACGGTCGCGGCCGATCGTCATGACCACCGTGGCCATGATCATGGGGATGCTGCCGACGGCGCTGGGCATCGGCCAGGGGTCGGAATGGCGCGCGCCGATGGCCATCGCCGTGATCGGCGGCCTGATCTCCTCCACCGGCCTGTCCCTGGTGCTGGTGCCGGTGGTCTATGAGGTGATCGACGACATCGAACAGTGGCTGAAGCCGCGCCTGGGCCGTTTCGTCACGCCCCGCGAAGACGACCTTCCCGCCGCCGTCCCCGCCAAGGCCGCCGAATAGGCGCCATGCTTTGCGGCCAAAAGGCCTGAAAAGGCGGACCGATTTCATCCGACCCTGCTTGTGCTCGCCGGCCAATCGGTCGACGGTCCTGAGCTGCGATCCGGTCGTTCCCAGGGGGTGATTCGCCCTGCTTGAACGGCCGTCGCGGCCAGAAGACGGGAGGGACTGCATGATCCGAAAGCGGCGCACGCGCATTGTCGCGACGCTGGGCCCAGCCAGCCGGTCCCTCGATCAGATCGTGGCCCTCGCCCGCGCCGGCGCGGACGTGTTCCGTCTGAACTTCAGCCACGGCACGCACGACGATCACGCCACCGCCTTCGCGCGCGTGCGCGAGGCCTCCCAGATCGTCGACCGGCCGCTGGGCATCCTGGCCGACCTGCAGGGGCCCAAGCTGCGGCTGGGCGCGTTCGCGACCGGTTCGATCGACGTGCGGCCCGGCGACATCCTGCGCCTGGATATGGACAAGACCCCCGGCGACAACACCCGCGTCGGCATGCCCCATCCGGAGATCTTCGCCGCCATGGTTCCGGGCGCCCACCTGCTGGTGGACGACGGCAAGGTCCGGCTGGTGGTCAAAAGCTGCGACAAGACCTCGGCCGTGGTCGAGGTGATGGACGGGACCCGCCTGTCGGACCGCAAGGGCGTGACCCTCAAGGGCGCCCTGCTGTCGATGCCGGCGATGACCGACAAGGACCACAAGGACCTGGCCTTCGCCCTGCGCCTGGGCGTTGACTGGATCGCCCTGTCCTTCGTCCAGCGGTCCGAGGACGTGGCCCAGCTGCGCAAGCTGGTCGAAGGCCGCGCCGCCGTCCTGGCCAAGATCGAGAAGCCCTCGGCCATCGACTACCTGGAGGAGATCCTCGACTTCTGCGACGGTCTGATGGTGGCGCGCGGCGACCTGGGCGTCGAGATGGACCCCGAGGACGTGCCGGTGGCGCAGAAGACCATCCTGCGCGCCGCCCGCCGCCGCGGCGTGCCGGTGATCGTCGCCACCCAGATGATGGAGTCGATGATCTCCTCGCCGACCCCGACCCGGGCCGAGGCGAGCGACGTGGCCAACGGCGTCTACGAGGGCGCCGACGCCCTGATGCTGTCCGCCGAGTCCGCCTCGGGCGCCTATCCCATCGAAGCGGTGTCGATGATGAACCGCATCATCGAGCGGGTCGAGCAGGACCCGCATTGGCCCGGCCTGATGCAGGCCGAGCACGGCCCGCTGGAGGACGTCGACGCCGACATCCTGGTGGCCGCCGCCCGCCGCGCCGCCGACACCCGCTCGACCAACTGCCTGGTGGCCTTCACCACCACCGGCGGCACCGCCCGGCGGCTGTCGCGCGAACGGCCGCTGCAGCCGGTCCTGGCCCTGACCCCCGACCCCGCCGTGGCGCACCGCCTGGCCCTGGTGTGGGGGTTGGAAGCCCGCATCGCGGCCCAGCCCACCAGCATGGATTCGATGACCAACGAGGCGGTGGAGATCGCCGCCAACCTCGGCCTGGTGCCCCCCGGCGGCCGCCTGCTGATCGTCGCCGGCACGCCCTTCGGCGCCCCCGGCGCGGCCAACCTGCTGCGCCTGGCGCACGCCCCGACCCGCTTCCGCCGCAAGGCGGGGCAGACGCCGGCCGACGGCTGAGTCATGCGCAAGCGCCTGCCCGCTGAGGCGTCGTTGGCCTCATGACCGGTAACGCCGCCGCCCCCGCCGTGCTGGCCACGGACTTCCTCGCCGCGGACTGGGGCACCAGCAACCTGCGCGTCTGGCGGCTGCGGGCCGACGGCGCGGTGGCCGACAGCCGCCGGTTCCCCTGGGGCGTGGCCACGCTGGCCCCCGGCGAGGCGGCGCGCAAGCTGCGGGAGGAGAT
>JAQGII010000092.1 GCA_028291305.1 Caulobacteraceae bacterium | reverse complement strand
GTCATCCGGCGATCATGATGCAGCGCGCCGCGGGCGGCGACGTGAAGACCACCGGCTGCCCCTACGGCGACCGCGCCGGCTACGCCCAGCTGCAGGCCTATCTCGACGGCCTCAAGAGCTGGCGGCGGAAATGACCCGCGCCGACCTTCGCACCCCGGCCTGCCTTGACGCGCCGGCCCGCCTCCGCCACCTGACGCTCTCCCCGCACACGGAAATCTCCCGATGAAAGCCGCCGTCATCGTCTTCCCCGGTTCCAACTGCGACCGCGACTGCAAGGTCGCCATCGAGCGCTCCACCGGCGCCTCGGTGGACATGGTCTGGCACGGCGACACCGCCCTGCCCGCCGGCGTCGACCTGATCGTCCTGCCGGGCGGCTTCTCCTACGGCGACTACCTGCGCTGCGGGGCCATGGCGGCGCTGTCGCCGATCATGGCCGAGGTGAAGGCCGCGGCGGAGCGCGGGGTGGCGACGGTCGGCATCTGCAACGGCTTCCAGGTGCTCTGCGAGGCCGGCATGCTGCCCGGCGCCCTCCTGCGCAACGAGCGGCTGAAATACGTCTGCAAGCCGGTGGAGCTGGAGGTCACCAACGCCCAGACCCGCTTCACCGCCGGCGACAAGGGTCGCCGCGAGGTGGCGATGACGGTGGGCAACGGCGAGGGCAACTTCTTCGCCGACGAGGCGACCCTCGACCGGCTGGAAGGCGAGGGCCAGGTGGTGTTCCGTTACCTGGAGAACCCCAACGGTTCGGCCCGCGCCATCGCCGGCATCGTCAACGGGGCCGGTAATGTGCTGGGCCTGATGCCCCACCCCGACCGGGCCTTCGAGGCGGAACTGGGCTCGGCGGACGGCGCGGACCTCTTCCGCAGCGCCCTAGCCAGCGCCTAGACCCTATTTTCCCCTTAATCGCGAACGATTGGAGCGCGAGGCCCGCAACTGTCCAATCTATGATCCCCGCAACGAGAAACGCCGGGAGCAACGCGCCATGAAATTCGCCTTCGGACACGCCCTGCACCCTGACCGTCCCAACGGGCTGGGGGAGTTCATCGACCTCTCCCGGCTGGCGGAGGAGATGGGCTTCGCCATGGTGATGATGGGCGACACCCCGGCGCTGGCCGGCGAGCATTTCACCTCCCTCACTCTGATCGCCCAGAACACCAGCAAGGTCCGGTTGGGGTCGTTCATCTCCAATCCGCTGATGCGCCACCCCGTGGTCGCCACCGGCGGGATCGCCACGGTGGACGCCCTCGCCAACGGGCGGGCCTTCTTCGGCCTCAGCTCCGGGGACAGCGGCGTCTACAATCTGGGCATGAAGCCGGCGACCCAGGCGCAGCTCGAGGAATACATCGTCACCATGCAGTCGCTGTTCGACCGCGGAGAGGCGGTCTTCGAGGGCCAGACCGTGCGGTTCAACTGGGCCCAGCGGCGCATCCCCATCTACATGGCGCCGGGCGGACCCAAGGGCCTGCGCCTGGCGGGCCGTATCGCCGACGGGGTGTTCATCGAATCGGGCTTCCAGCAGGACGCCATCGACGACGCCTACGCCCAGATCGCCGCCGGCGCCGCGGAGGCCGGCCGCTCGCCCGACAACATCGAGATGTGGTGGCACGCCCGCGCCTGCTTCGGCGACGACCGCGACGACGCCATCGAGAAGATCCAGTCCGGCATCCTGGGGATCGGCAACCGACTGGGGCGCTTCCAGCAGGAAGGCAAGTTCATCCCCGACCACATCTGGCCCAAGCTGCAGGAGCTGAAGCGCCGCTACGACTTCCTCCACCACGAGGAGGTCAAGGGAAAGACGGGCGAGCTGGCCAACGCCCACCTGCTGAACGAGCTGGGCCTGCGGGATTACCTGGCCGACCGGTTCGCTATCGTCGGCGATGTGGACCAATGGATCGAACGGATCGCCACCCTCAGGGAGATGGGCGTCAAGAACATCGCCTTCACCGCCCTGATGCCGGACAAGAAGGGCTTCCTGGAGACCATGGGCCAGCACATCGTGCCGCGGTTCTCTTAAATTCCGCTCATCCCGGAAGCCGCGCAGCGGCTGTCGCGTCATCCCATCTATCCGTCATGGCCCGCTCCATGCGGGCCCCCAGCCCAACGCCTGTCCGCCCCTGACGAAGATCGACCTTGGGGTGGCTCACCCGAACCAGTCGGGCGATGACGAGCCCATTTGAAGATCGCGATCAGACCCGGGGGCTGCCGCGAAACCGGGATGACAGGGGAGTTGTGGGCGTCTCCGGTCCCGCCCCCTATCGCGCACCGCGCGGAACCTCGCTAGTAAGGCGCCCATGAGCGCCCAGCCCTCCAAGACCCTGGCCGAGTCGGCCGCCGAGTTCGGCCTGAACCCCGAGGAATACGCCGTCATCCTCAAGCGCCTGAACCGCGAGCCGAACATGGTGGAACTGGGGGTGTTCTCGGTGATGTGGTCCGAGCACTGCTCCTACAAGTCCAGCAAGAAGCACCTCTCCAAATTCCCCACCAAGGGCCCGCGGGTGATCTGCGGCCCTGGCGAGAACGCCGGCGTCGTAGACATCGGCGACGGCCAGGCCTGCATCTTCAAGATGGAGAGCCACAACCACCCCTCCTACATCGAGCCCTACCAGGGCGCGGCCACCGGCGTCGGCGGCATCATGCGCGACGTCTTCACCATGGGCGCGCGGCCCATCGCCCTGCTCAACGCCCTGCGGTTCGGCGACCCGAGCCATCCCAAGACCAGGCGGCTGGTGGCCGGCGTGGTCAGCGGCATCGGCGGCTACGGCAACTGCGTGGGCGTGCCCACCGTGGCCGGCGAGACCAATTTCCACTCCGGCTACGACGGCAACATCCTGGTGAACGCCATGTGTGTGGGCCTGGCCGACGCCGACAAGATCTTCTATTCCGCCGCTCCCTCCGCCGGCCTGCCGGTGGTCTATTTCGGCTCCAAGACCGGCCGTGACGGCATCCATGGCGCCACCATGGCCAGCCAGGAGTTCGACGACGCCTCCGACGAGAAGCGTCCCACCGTGCAGGTGGGCGACCCCTTCGCCGAGAAGCTGCTGATCGAGGCGACCCTGGAGCTGATGGCCTCCGGCGCCGTGGCCGCCATCCAGGACATGGGCGCCGCCGGCCTCACCTCCTCCTCGGTGGAGATGGCCGGCAAGGGCGAAGTGGGCATCGAGCTCGACCTCTACGCCGTCCCCCAGCGCGAGGACGGCATGAGCGCCTATGAGATGATGCTGTCGGAAAGCCAGGAGCGGATGCTGGCGATCCTCAAGCCCGGCCGCGAGGCAGATGGCCAGCGCATTTTCCAGAAGTGGGGCCTGGACGCCGCCACCATCGGCTTCACCACCGACACCGGCCGCCTGGTGCTGAAGCATAAGGGGCAGACCGTTTGCGACGTGCCCTTGGCCCCCCTGTTCGACGACGCCCCGCTCTACGACCGCCCCTGGACCGTGACGCCCGCGCGCCCGGCGCTGGAGGCCATCCCCGACCCCGCTGATTGGCGGGGCGCGGTGCTTAAGCTGGTGGCCTGCCCCGACCTCGCCTCCAAGCGGTGGCTCTGGGAGCAGTACGACCGCCACGTCATGGCCGACACCCTGGCCGACAGCGCCACCGCCGCCGACGCCGGCATCGTGCGCGTGCATGGCACGAAGAAGGCGCTGGCGGTCACCAGCGACTGCACCCCGCGCTACGTCCAGGCCGACCCCTATGAGGGCGGCAAACAGGCCGTGGCAGAGGCCTGGCGCAACCTGACGGCGGTGGGCGCCGACCCTATCGCCATCACCGACAACCTGAACTTCGGCAACCCCGAGCGCCCGGAGATCATGGGCCAGATCGTCCGCGCCATCGACGGCATGGCCGAAGCCTGCCGGGCCCTGGACTTCCCCGTGGTGAGCGGGAACGTCAGCCTCTACAACGAGACCAACGGCGCGGCCATTCCGCCGACCCCCACCGTCGGCGCCGTGGGCCTCCTGCCGGACAGCACAAAGCGCGCCGGCTACGGCAAGCTGCTGGCCGGCGACGTGGTGATCCTGGTCGGCGAGACCCGCGGCCACCTCGGCCAGTCCCTCTATCTGCGCGAGATCCTGGGTCGCGAGGACGGCCCGCCCCCGCCGGTCGATCTCACGGCGGAGCGCCGCAACGGCGACCTGGTGCGCGGCCTGATCCAGGACGGGATCGTCACCACCGTCCACGACCTGTCGGACGGCGGCCTGCTGGTGGCGGCCGTGGAGATGGCCCTGGCCTCCAAGGTCGGCATCGCCCTTTCCGGCCAGCACGCCGACCTCGCCATGCTGCTGGGCGAGGATCAAGGCCGCTATCTCATCGCCCTCCCCGCTCACCAGGCCGACGAGGTCTATGACCGCGCCGAAAAGGCCGGCGTCGCCGCCGAGCCCATCGGCACGGCCGGCGGCTGCGAGATCGCCGTCGCCGACGCCAAGGGGACCTTGCTGTTCGCCATCGACCTCGACGACCTGCGCGCCGCCAACGAGGGCTGGATGCCGGCGTTCATGGGCGTCTAGCCTCCGTTCAGTTCTTAAGATCGTCATGGCCGCCTGTCCCGCCATGACGTGAAGAGGTGAATATGAAAGCTGAACGTCCCCACCTCGCCGCCATCCGGGCCCTGATCGGCCATCCCGGGTCGCGCGGTCTGATCCCGACGCCGGCCGCCGTCCTCGACCTCGACGCCTTCGAGGCCAACCTCGCCCGCATGGCCGCCCGCGCCAAGGCCGCGCACCTGGCGCTGCGCCCCCACGCCAAATCCCACAAGTGCGCGGCCATCGCCCACCGCCAGATCGTGGCCGGCGCCGTGGGTATCTGCTGCGCCAAGCTGGCGGAGGCCGAGGCCATGGCCGCCGCCGGCATCGCCTCCATCCTGGTCACCTCCCCCATCGTCGGCCCGGCTTCCGCCCAGCGGGCCGCCCGTCTCGCCCGCGACATGGCGGACTTCCGCATCGTCATCGACCACCCCGATGGCGCCGCCGAGCTGGGCGCGGTGGCTCAAGGCCCGATCCAGGTGCTCATCGACGTCGACCCCGGCATGGGCCGCACCGGCGTCCATGACGCGGTCCAGGCGGTGGAGGTGGCCCGGGCCATCGCCGCCCAGCCCAACCTCACCTTCATCGGCGTCCAGTGCTACGGCGGCCACTGGCAGCATATCGAAGGCGCCGACGCTCGCGCCGCCGCCGTGGCCGACGGCATGGCCCGGCTGCAGATCGTGCTGGCCGCCCTCCGCGCCACAGGCGCCGACATCAAGGTCGTCACCGGCGGCGGCACCGGCTCCTTCGCCGCCGACGCCGCGCAAGGGGTGCTCACCGAGGTCCAGCCGGGCTCTTATCCCTTCATGGACCGCGAATACCGCGTCGCCCTGGGAGACGACCCGGACGGCGCCTTCCAACAGGCCCTGACCATCGCCGCCTCCGTCATCAGCGCCAACCATCCGCAGTGGGTGACGGTGGACGCGGGCCTGAAGGCCTTCGCCACCGACGGCCCCCTGCCCGTGGCCCTGACGGAGAAGTTCGCGCACAGCCCCTACAGTTTCTTCGGCGACGAGCACGGCCGCCTGATGCGTCCCGACACCGCCGTGGCCCGAGGCGAGCGCCTGGACTTCATGCCCCCTCACGTGGACCCCACCCTGGACCGCTACGACGTCATCCACCTCGTCCGCGGCGACGTCCTGCAGGAGATCGTCCCCCTGGAGGCCCGCGGCGCCTCGCAGTGACCCGTCAGGCTTGCGACGCCTTGATGACCGGCGCAAGCGGCGGCGTCTTATGGTTTATGAAACCTTCGCGCGCCCATCGCATCCGCACCGCTCAACGCTGGATGGACGACCACGGCCCCCTGCTCACCACCCTCAAGATCGGAGCGGTGATGATTATCCCGGTGCTCATCGCCGCCCTGGCGATCCGGGCGGGAGCCTAGAGCAGGTCAGGTTCTGTTTCGCCCGCCCTTCCGAAACACCACCGACAGATTGTTCGCCGGCATCGCGATCCGCGCGGCAAGCTCCAGCCCATGCTCGCCGGCCAGGGCCGCCACGTCCTCCAGCCGCCGGATCCCCCAGGCGGAGTTGCGGCGCTTCAGGCTCTCGTCGAAATCCAGGTTGCTCGGCGCGGTGGGCACATCGGCTTCGATGTAGGGGCCATAGAGCAACAGCACCCCGCTCACCGGCAACAGGCGCCCGGCGCCGGCCATCAGGCCCTCAGTCGCCGACCACGGCGAGATGTGGATCATGTTGATGTTCACCACCGCCTCCGCCCGCTCCACCGGCCAGGCGTCGGGATCGGCCGCGTCCAGCCGCAGCGGCGGCAAAAG
>JAQGII010000448.1 GCA_028291305.1 Caulobacteraceae bacterium | reverse complement strand
CTACGACGTCAGCTTCAAGGGCCAGCCGTTCACCTTCCAGCGGCCCTACGGCAGCTATGTGATGGAGAACATCTTGTTCAAGATCAGCTTCCCGGCGGAGTTCCACTCGCAGACGGCGGTGGAGGCGGCGATGACCCTGCACGCCAAGCTCGCGCAGCTGGGCCGCTCGGTGGAGGACATCAAGAGGATCACCATCCGCACCCACGAAGCCTGCATCCGCATCATCGACAAGCAGGGCCCGCTCAACAACCCGGCCGACCGCGACCACTGCATCCAGTACATGGTCGCCGTGCCGCTGATCCTCGGCCGGCTCACGGCGTCTGACTACGAGGACTCGGTTGCCTCCAACCCGCTGATCGACCCGCTGCGCGCCAAGATCGTGTGCGTGGAGGATCCGCAGTTCACCCGCGATTACCTCGACCCGGAAAAGCGCTCGATCCCCAACGCCCTGACCGTGGAGTTCGACGACGGGACCAGGCTCGACGAGCTGGTGGTGGAATACCCCATCGGCCACAAGCGCCGGCGCCGTGATGGCATCCCGCTACTGGAGGCCAAGTTCCGCACCAACCTGAACCGCCGCTTCGCCGACAAGCGACAGAAGCAGATCCTCGCCGCATCGCTGGACCAGGCCGCCCTGGAAGCCATGCCGGTCAACGACTACGTCGACCTCTACGTCGCCTAGATTTGAACCCGCTCATCCCGGCCTTCGCCGGGATGAGCGGAAGAGAAGGGCGATCGCTCCCAACTGGATGGCGCCTATGACCTACCTCGTCGCCGACGACCTGCCCAAGGCCAGCGCGGGCCAGCGTTTCCGCGAACTCCTGCAGCGCCCCGGCATCCTGCAGCTGCCCGGAACGCACAATGGCCTGGCCAGCCAGCAGGCCAAGGCGGCGGGCTTCGAGGCCTGCTACCTGTCGGGCGCCGCCATGACCGCCTCGATGGGCCTGCCCGACCTCGGCATCATCACGGTGGACGAGGTGGCCTTCTTCGTCCGCCAGGTGGCGCGGGCCTCGGGCCTGCCGGTGCTGGTGGACGGCGACACCGGCTACGGCGAGGCGCTCAACGTCATGCACATGGTGCGCGCGTTCGAGGAGGCGGGCGCCGGCGCCGTGCACCTGGAAGACCAGCTGCTGCCCAAGAAGTGCGGCCACCTCAACAACAAGAAGCTGGCCGACGCCCAGGACATGGCGGCCAAGGTCAACGCCGCCGCCCGCGCCCGGCGCGACATGATCGTCATCGCCCGCACCGACGCCGCGGCCAGCGAAGGCATGGAGGGCGCCGTGGCCCGCGCCAACCTGTACCTTGAGGCCGGCGCCGACGCGATCTTCCCCGAGGCGCTCAACACCGAGGCGATGTTCCGCGAATTCGCCAGCCGGGTGAAGGCGCCCTTGCTGGCCAACATGACCGAGTTCGGCCGGACGCCCTTCTTCACTGCCCAGCAGTTCGAGGACATGGGCTACAAGATGGTCATCTGGCCGGTCACCAGCCTGAGGATCGCGGCCAAGGCGCAGGAAGAGCTCTACGCCGAACTGGCCAGGACCGGCTCCGCCAAGGCCCTGCTGGACCGGATGCAGACCCGCGTCGAGCTCTACAACACCATCGGCTACCACGACTACGAGGCCCTGGATTCCTCGATCGTGGCCAGCGTGGCGCCCGAGGCGATGGACTGAAAACGTGCTCCCCCTCCCCGCGAGCGGGGGAGGACGCAAGGCTCAGCCCTTTCCCCGAGGGGTGCGAAGGGTTATTTGCGGGGCTCTCGCACGAGGGTCCTCCAATGCCGGCTTATCGCTCACGCACCTCCACCCACGGCCGCAACATGGCCGGCGCGCGCGGCCTGTGGCGCGCCACCGGCATGAAGGACGGTGACTTCGGCAAGCCGATCATCGCCGTGGTCAACTCCTTCACCCAGTTCGTGCCGGGGCACGTGCACCTGAAGGACCTCGGCCAGCTGGTGGCGCGCGAGATCGAGCGCGCGGGCGGCGTGGCCAAGGAATTCAACACCATCGCCGTGGACGACGGCATCGCCATGGGCCACGACGGCATGCTCTACAGCCTGCCGTCGCGCGAACTGATCGCCGACAGCGTCGAATACATGGTCAACGCCCACTGCGCCGACGCCATGGTCTGCATCTCCAATTGCGACAAGATCACGCCGGGCATGCTGATGGCCGCGCTGAGGCTCAACGTTCCCACCGTGTTCGTTTCCGGCGGGCCCATGGAAGCCGGCAAGGTGGTGGTGGGCGGGGCGACGCGCAAAATCGATCTGATCGACGCCATGGTCGCCGCCGCCGACGAGACCATGAGCGAGGCGGACGTTGCGATCATCGAGCGCTCGGCCTGCCCCACCTGTGGCTCGTGCTCGGGTATGTTCACCGCCAATTCCATGAACTGCCTGACCGAGGCCCTGGGCCTGGCCTTGCCCGGCAACGGCTCGACCCTGGCGACCCACGCCGATCGCGAGCAATTGTTCCTGGAAGCGGGCCGGCGGATCGTGAGCCTGGCCAAGCGCTGGTACGAGCAGGACGACGCCAGCGCTCTGCCGCGCTCGATCGCAAATTTCGCCGCCTTCGAAAACGCCATGACCGTGGATATCGCCATGGGCGGCTCGACCAACACTGTCCTCCACCTGCTGGCAGCCGCCCACGAAGCCGGTGTGGATTTCACCATGGCCGACATCGACCGC
>JAQGII010000415.1 GCA_028291305.1 Caulobacteraceae bacterium | reverse complement strand
GGTCGTCGCGCTCGCGGGCCAGCCAGAAGCCGCCGTGCGCCGCCAGCAGCCCGGCCCAGATGGCCAGCGGCAGCACGCCCAGGACGATCAGCGCGATCACTTGAGGTATCCGTGCTCGCCGAACCAGCCCATGGCGTCGGCCAGCGCCTCCCGGTAGGGCCGCGCGCGGTAGCCCAGCTCGCGCTCGGCCTTGCCCGAGGTGAAGAACATCATCCGCTTGGACATGGTCAGGGCGTCGCGGGTCAGCATCGGCTCCTTGCCGGTGATCTGGGCCACCGCCTCGAACAGCGACGCCAGCGGATAGAGCGGGCCGCGCGGCAGGTTGATGGTCGGCGCCTTGCGCCCGGCCAGGGCGGCGATGTCGGCCAGCATCTGGCGCAGGGTGACGTCCTGGCCGCCCAGGATGTAGCGCTCGCCGATGCGGCCCTTGTCCAGGGCCAGCAGATGGCCCTCGGCCACGTCGTCGACGTGGGCCAGGTTCAGCCCCGTGTCGACGAAGGCCGGCACCTTGCCGGTGGCCGCCTCGACGATGATCCGTCCGGTCGGGGTCGGCTTGACGTCGCGCGGGCCGATCGGCGTGGACGGATTGACGATCACCGCCGGCAGGCCCTCGTCCGCCACCATCCGCTCCACCAGCCGCTCGGCGATCACCTTGCTGCGCTTGTAGGCGCCGATGGCGGTCTGTTCGGTCAGGGGCGCGCTTTCGTCGGCGGGGGCCAGCCGGTCCTGGCCCGGCGGCGCGCCCAGGGTGGCGACGCTGGAGGTGTAGACCACCCGCTCCACCCCGGCCGCCAGGGCGGCGCGCATCACCGCCTCGGTTCCCTGCCGGTTGGCCCGGACGATGTCTTCCGGATCGCGCGCCCACAGGCGGTAGTCGGCGGCGACGTGGAACAGGTAGCGCGCGCCCTTGGCGGCGGCCGCGACCGACGCCCGGTCGGTCATGTCGCCCCAGGCGATCTCGAGGTCCAGGCCGTCGAGGTTGGTGCGGGGGCTGGTGGGACGCACGAGGGCGGCCACGCGGTAGCCGCGGGCCAGCAGGCGGCGCGCCACCGCCGAGCCGACGAAGCCGCTCGCTCCCGTCACCAGAACCCGATCCGCGCTCAAGTCACGCCGCTCCCAGACTGTTGGAGCGCACCCCTATCACCCGGCCGGCGGGGACTCCACAGGGGGCAGGTCGAGGGCCGACAGCATCTCCGCCGTCATCGGCGCCAGGGGCCGGGCCAGCATGGCCTCGACCATCCGGTCCATCGCCTCGTCGGGGGCCGTGAGCGCGACCGGCTTCTGCTCGGCCGCGGGCGTCGCGGCCGGCGGCGGCGCGGCGCCCGGATCGTCGAAATTGTCCAGGGTCGGCTCGGAAGAGCCGGTCACGCCGGTGACGGCGTCATGGATCTGGGCGGCGCGGTTCTGCTCGAACAGGGAGCGCAGGCTGGCATAGGGGTCGGTCGACATGTCGTCGATGGCGCGCAGCTGGTCGTCGGCCTGCGCCCGCTGGTCCAGGCCGTCGACGATGGCGCGGGCGTAGATCACCTGGCCGTCGTGGAAGGGCTGGAACGCCAGGGGGTCGGTCACGGCGTCGGCGACATAGCCCAGGAAATCGCGGAAATTGGTCGGCCCGACCAGGGGGATGAACAGGTAGGGGCCCGGCTGCACATGGTAGCGGCCGGCGGTCGTGCCGAAGCCGTTGTCGTGGTGGGGGAAGCCCATCGGGTTGGCGAAGTCGAATATGCCGGCGACGCCGATGGTGGAGTTGACCGCGAACCGGGTCACCGTCTTGACCATGCGGGTCGGGTGCGCCTGCAGCAGGTCGTTGGCGGCGATGCCCGGTTCCTTGAGGTTGGTGATGATGTTGCGGAAGCCCTTGCGCAGCTGCGCGGGCAGGACCGCCTTATACGCCCGGGCGGCCGGGCCGAAGATCACCGCGTCCAGGGCCCGGTGCACGGCATAGAGGCCGCGGTTCATGGATTCGAATGGATCGTCCGGCGTGGCCGCATAGGCCCCGGCCGGATGCACGGCGAGCAGCAGCGCGACCAGTGCGATCGCCGTCGGTTTGTTGGGCGAACAGCATGATCCCATCAGACCGATTTAGCATCGGCGGGCGGACAATCAAGACGAACCGTGGAGCTATCGGCCGCCACGCCTGCTTTATCCTCCGCCGAAATCGCCTGCCGGACCGGCTTCATCTCCTATAGTGGGCGGCGGCAGGGGCCATGCGGAGGCTTGGGTGGCACATCGGAGGGCGCGATTCGGCGTGGCGGCCGCGGTGCTGCTGGCCCTGGCCGGCGGACAGGCCGCCCGGGCCCAGGGCGCGGGCGGCGGCTGCAGGATCGAGCGCAAGGCCCGGCTGCCGCTGACCGAGAGCCACGGCCGCTTCGTCACGACCGTCACGGTCAACGGCAGGCCGCTGCGGATGCTGGTCGACACCGGCGCCCAGCGCGCGGCCCTGTCGCCGGCCATGGCCGACAGGCTGCGCCTGCCGCGCGACCCCGGCCAGACGTTCCGCGCCACGGGAGTCGGCGGCCGGGGCCGGGAGGAGCACCCCCGCATCGCCGGCTCGGTCGCCTTCGGCCCGGCGACCTGGCGGCGCTACGCCCTCCAGACCGCCGCCATCGTCCGGCCGGAACAGGCGGGCGACCCGGCCGCGCCGGTAGGCCTGATCGGCGCCGACATGCTGTCGGCCTACGACGTCGAGTTCGATTTTCCCGGCCGTATCCTGACCCTGTACGCGGTGTCCGGCTGCACCGGGCGCTTCGTCCCTTGGAAGGGACGCTACGACGCCTTCCCCGCCGAGCCGGCCCCGGCGGACCTGTTCGTCATCCCCGTGTCGCTCGAGGGCCACAGGCTGCGGGCCCTGCTCGACACCGGCTCCAATACCTCCAGCCTGGGCCGGGCCGCCGCCCGGACGGCGGGCGTGGACGACGCCCGGTTGCGGGGGGACAAGGCGGATTCCTACCTCGGCTCCAAGGGCGCGGCCGTAGCGGCGCGCCGGCATCGCTTCGGCGCCTTCTCGATCGGGGACACGCTGTTCAAGAACGCTCCGATCGCTGTGCGGGCCGCCGACTTCGGCGTGTTCGACATGCTGCTGGGGGTCGATTTCCTGCGCTCGCGCAAGGTGTGGCTGTCCTACGGGACGCGTCAGGTGTTCATCCAGTCGCCGGCATCGACGCCCGGACGGTAGCCGGCCGCCGGTCCCGGCCGTGCGAAAGACCCTTGCGAGATCGCCCCCGGCGGGGTTCGATAGACGCGGCGCGGCCATATATTCGCCGCGACGGCGCCGGATGGATTGCCGATTGTGAAGGAGCCGACCCTGCGCCACAGCCTCGCCGCCTTCCCGGTCCTCGCCGCCCTGCTGCTCGCCGCGCCCGCCCTGGCGGCCGAGACGCCTGCGCCCGCCCCGACCGCTCCGGCCGCCCCCACCCCCCTGACCGGCGTGGTGGTCGTGCCGCCGAGCAAGGAGCCGCCGGCGGTGGCCAGCACCTATCCGGCGGCCGGCGCCGCGGTCAGCCCCGGCACCCTGGTGCTCAAGGTGACCTTCAATCAGCGCATGAAGCCCGAGGACTGGCGCTTCGACCGAGGCGCGGACGGTTATCCGCAATGCCTGGCCCGGCCCCGCCTGCTGCCCGACGAGAAGACCTTCGTGCTGCTGTGCTCGGTGGGCGGGAACGGCAAGTTCTCCGTGCAGCTCAACGCCGCCGGACCCGGCGGCTTCAGCAACCTCGCCGGCCAGCGCGCCACGCCCTTCGAACTCCAGTTCTCCACGTCCGAGGGCGCCTCGCTGGGCACCATCCAGGAGGCCATGAAGGCCGCCGGCCTGAAGCCGGAGGACGACCCGGTGATGGACAAGCGGCCGGCCACGACGCTGGCGGCCTCCAACCCCTGACGGCCTGCGAAGCCCGCGCAGATGCCGAGCGAGACATCCGAAAAATCCGTGGCCGAGCGCCTGCAGGTCAAGGGCGACCGCCGCATCGCGGTGTTGAACGCCCCCCTGGCGGTCAGCGACGCCCTGGGAGCGGAGCGTCCGACCACGCCCGCCGAGGAGGCGGAGGTGGTGGTGCTGTTCGTCGCCGACCGGGCGGAGTTCGACCTGTTGCTGCCTGATGCGGCGCGGGCGGTGAAGCCCGGCGCCATCCTGTGGCTGGCCTATCCGAAGCTGACCTCGTCCCTGGCCGGGGACCTCAACCGCGACGTGATCCACCGGCTCGGCCTGGCCATGGGCTTCAAGACCGTCAGCCAGATCGCCGTGGACAACGACTGGTCGGCGATGCGCCTCAAGCCGCTGGCCTGAGCGGCGGCGCTGGGCCCTAGAGCCTTTCCGGTTCCAATGGAATCACTTGAACCGGATAAAAAGGCTCTAAATCATAGCGTTAGAGCGCGTCAGGCGAAACCGGTATCCACTTTCGCCTGACGCGCTCTAGCCGCCGGCCAGGTTGAACACCGCGTCGATCACCCAACGGGAGGCGAACGCCGCGATGGTCAGGATGCCGACGATTGCGCCGGCGAGGCTTGCCGATGGGGCCATGGCATTTCCTCCAGGCGGCCGCTCTCTTGTTGGGAGCATTCCGCCTTTTGAAATGTTACTGCAAAAATCGGCGAGCCGTTAGGCCGTTTCCACACGGATGTTGCAAAAGATCGTGGGCGCTCGCCCAGAGCCTTTCCGAATCGTTTTAACCGGATAAAAAGGCTCTAAATCAAAGCGTTAGAGCACGTCCGGCGGCGAAACCGGTGTCCTTTCGCCTGACGAGCTCTGGGTCTTCGGCGGCCTGCCCTTGAACCAGCCGCGCACCAGCACGAAGAACAGCGGGATCATGAAGATCGCCAGGATGGTGGCGGTCAGCATGCCGCCGATCACCCCGGTGCCGATGTCGTTCTGGCTGCCCGCCCCCGCCCCGGTGGACATCGCCAGGGGGAACACCCCGGCGATGAAGGCCAGGGAGGTCATCAGGATGGGCCGCAGGCGCAGCTTGGCGCCTTCCATGGCCGCGTCGTAGGGGCTCTTGCCGCCCCGCTCGGCCGCCTCGGCGAATTCGACGATGAGGATGGCGTTCTTGGCCGACAGGCCGATGGTCGTCAGCAGGCCCACCTGGAAATAGATGTCGTTGTTGAACCCGCGCAGGGTCGCGGCCAGCACCGCCCCGAGGATGCCCAACGGCACCACCAGCAGCACCGAGACGGGCACCGACCAGCTCTCATAGAGCGCGGCCAGACACAGGAACACCACCAGCAGCGACAGGGCGTACAGCGCCGGGGCCTGGTCGCCCGACAACCGCTCCTGATACGACAGCGCCGTCCATTCCAGGCCCACGCCCGGCGGCAGCTGGGCCACCAGCCGCTCCATCTCCTGCATGGCCGCGCCCGAACTGCGGCCCGGGGCCGGCTGGCCCTGGATTTCGAAGGCGGCCTGGCCGTTGAAGCGCTCCAGGCGCGCCGGGCCGAAGGTCCAGTGGGAGCCGGCGAAGGACGCGAACGGCGTCATGGTCCCCCCGGCCGCGCGCACGTACCAGCGGTTCAGGTCGTCGGGGCTCGAGCGGTAGGGCGCGTCGCCCTGCATGAACACGCGCTTGACCCGGTTGCGGTCGAGGAAGTCGTTGACGTAGCTGCCGCCCCAGGCGGTGGAGATGGTGCTGTTGATGCTGCTCTCGCTGATCCCCAGGACCGCCGCCTTGGCCTGGTCCACGTCCAGATGCAGCTGCGCCGTGTCCTCCTGCCCGTTGGCCCGCACCTGCGCCAGGACCGGGCTGCGGGCCGCCAGGTCGAGCAGCTGGTTGCGCGCCTGTAACAGGGCCGCGTGGCCGATGCCGCTGCGGTCGACCAGCTCCATGTCGAAGCCGGACGAGGAGCCGAGGCCGTTGACCGGCGGCGGGGTCAGGGCGAAGGCTTGGCCGTCGCGGATGCGCCGGTAGTCGGCCATGGCCCGCTGCACGATGGCCGGGGCGCGGTTGCTGGCGCCCTTGCGCTCGCTCCAGTCCTTCAGGTGGACGAAGGCCATGCCGGCGTTCTGGCCCGGGCCGGCGAAGCTGAAGCCGGTGACCGCGAACACCGCGTCGGTGTTGGGCTCCGCGGTCAACCAGTGCTTCTCCACCTGGCCGACCGCGGCCACGGTGCGCTGCTGCACCGCGCCCGGCGGCAGCTGCACCTGGTTGATGACCGCGCCCTGGTCCTCCTGCGGCAGGAAGCCGGTGGGCAGGCGGACGAACAGCACCGCGAGGATCGCCAGCGCCACGCCATAGCCGACCAGGGCCGGCAGCGGCCGGCCGAGGATCTTGCGCAGGGTGGCGTCGTATTTCTCGGAACTGCGGGCGAAGTTGCGGTTGAACCAGCCGAAGAAGCCCCGCTGTCCGTGCGGATGGGCCTTGTCGACGGGCTTGAGCAGGGTGGCGCACAGCGCCGGGGTCAGCACCAGGGCCACCACCACCGACAGCACCATGGCCGAGACGATGGTGATCGAGAACTGGCGGTAGATGACGCCGGTCGAGCCGCCGAAGAAGGCCATCGGCAGGAACACCGCGGTCAGCACCATGGCGATGCCGACCAGGGCGCCGGTGATCTCGTCCATCGACTTGCGCGTGGCCTCCTTGGGCGAGAGGCCCTCCTCGGTCATGATCCGCTCGACGTTCTCCACCACCACGATGGCGTCGTCGACCAGCAGGCCGATGGCCAGGACCATGCCGAACATGGTCAGGGTGTTGATGCTGAATCCGGCGATCTTGAGCACCGCGAAGGTGCCCAGCAGCACCACCGGCACGGCGATGGCCGGGATCAGGGTCGCGCGCCAGTTCTGCAGGAACACGAACATCACCACCACCACCAGGACGATGGCTTCGATCAGCGTCTTGATGACCTCGCGGATCGAGATCTTGATGAAGGGCGTGTTGTCGAAGGGAAAGGCGACCTTCAGCCCCGGGGGAAAGGACGCCGACAGCTCCTTGATCTTGGCCTTCACGTCGTCGGCGGTCTGCAGGGCGTTGGCCCCGGGCGCCAGGCTGACGGCCAGGCCGGCGGCGGGCTTGCCGTTGAGGCGGGCCAGGAAGTTGTAGTTCTCGTTGCCCAGCTCGACCCGCGCCACGTCCTGCAACCGCACCACGGCCCCGGTGTTGGCGCCCTTGACGACGATGTTGCGGAACTGCTCGGGCGTCTGCAGGCGCGACTGGGCGGTGACGGTGGCGTTCAGCTGCTGTCCCGCAACCGCCGGCTGGCCGCCGATCTGGCCGGCCGAAACCTGGGCGTTCTGGGCGACGATGGCCGCCGAGATGTCGTCGGTGGTCAGGCCGTAACCGTTCAGCTTGAGGGGGTCGAGCCAGATGCGCATGGCGTACTGGCCGCCGAAGATCTGGGCCTGGCCCACCCCGGTGATGCGGCTGACCGGGTCCTGCAGCCGGCTGCCGACATAGTCGCCGATGTCGCTGGTGGTGAGCCTGCCGCTCTCGTCATAGAGGGCGGCGATCATCAGGAACCCGCCCTGGGCCTTGTTCACGAAGATGCCGCCGCGCTGCACCTCCTGCGGCAGGCGCGACACGGCCAGCTGCACCTTGTTCTGCACCTGCACCTGGGCGATGTCGGGGTTGGTGCCGGCCTTGAAGGTGGCGCTGATGCTGGCGCCGCCGGTCGAGTCGCTGCTCGAGGTAAAATAGACCAGGCCGTCGAGGCCGGTGAGCTGCTGCTCGATGATCTGGATGACGGAGGCTTCCACCGTCTCCGGCGAGGCGCCGGGGTAGTTGGCGTTGATGTTGATCTGCGGCGGGGCAATGTCGGGGTACTGGGCGATCGGCAGGGCGGTGATGGACAGCAGCCCCGCCAGCATGATCACGATGGCGATCACCCAGGCGAAGATCGGCCGATCGATGAAGAAGCGTGACATCGCGTCAGCGTCTGGCGGGCGCGGGCGTCGGGGCTGAGCCGGCCGGAACGGCCTTCACCGCGGCGCCGGGCTGGATCTTCTGCACGCCTTCGGTGATGACGCGGTCGCCGGGCGCCAGGCCCTTCAGCACCAGCCAGTTGGCGCCCACCGCCGTCTGGTCGACCTGCAGCGGCCGCAGCTCGGCCCGGCCCTGGGCATTCACCACGAAGACGGTGGCGCCGCCCTTGGGATCGCGGGTCACCGCCTGCTGCGGTACAAGGATGCCGTCCGGGTCCACCGCCTCGACCACCTGGGCCCGCACATACATGCCCGGCAGCAGCAGGCCCCTGGGATTGGGGAACAGCGCCCGCAGGGTGACGGAGCCGGAGGCGGGATCGACCGTCACGTCGGTGAACTGCAGCTTGCCCTCCAGCGGATAGGCGGCGCCGTCCTCGAGGATCAGCCTGACCTTGGCGCTGAGCGGCCCGCCCTTCTGCACCTGGCCCCTGGCGATGTCGCGCTCCAGCCGCAGCAGCTCGGTGCTGGACTGGCTGAGGTCGACATAAATCGGGTCGAGCGTCTGGATGACGGTCAGGGGATCGACCTGGGCCGAGGTCACCAGCGCGCCCTGGGTATAGGCCGAGCGGCCGGAGCGGCCGGGGATCGGGGCCTTGATGTCGGTGTAGCCGAGGTTGATCTGGGCGGTCTGCAAGGCGGCCTTGGCCTGCTGCACCGAGGCGGCGGCCTGGCCAGCGGCGGCCACCGCATCGTCGTAGGCCTGGCGGGCGACGGAGTCGGACTTCACCAGCTCGGCGTAGCGGTCCGCCTTCAGCTTCATCGTGACCAGGTTGGCCTGGGCGCTCGCCAGCACGCCCCGGGCCTGCTCGACGGCGGCGCGGTAGGGCGCCGGGTCGATGCGGTAGAGCGGCTGGCCGACGCGGACGTTGGCGCCCTCCTGGAACAGGCGGGCCTGGATGATGCCGTTGACCTGGGGCCTCACCTGCGAAATGGCAAAGGGCGCGGTGCGCCCGGGCAGTTCGGTCTGCAGCGGAACCGCCTGGCTCCGGATCACCACATAGCCCACCTCCGCCGGCGGCTTGGCCGGCGGGGCCTTGGCGCCACAGGCGGTCAGCCCGAGCGCG
>JAQGII010000410.1 GCA_028291305.1 Caulobacteraceae bacterium | reverse complement strand
GACTCCCACGCCGGCCAGGGCGACGGCGAGGTCAGCGGCAACGCCAACGAGTCGTCCATGGCGCCCCTGCTGCAGTTCATCGTGCACAAGGGCGAGGGCAGGGCGATGCGCTTCCCGTGGGCCGAGGACGCCGCCAACTACTACATCCTCGGCATGGACCCGGACCTGGGCAAGGCGGCCGAGAGCGCGGTCACCGAGACCATCCACTGGCTGCACGACAAGAAGGGGCTGTCGTTGTCGGACGCCTACCACCTGTGCAGCGTCGGCGTGGACTTCTCCATTTCCCAGGCGGTGGACCAGAACCTGATCATCTATGGCGCCATCCCCAAGGCGACCTTCGTCCGGCAGACGCCCTACTGGACGACGTCGTCGACGGCCGCGAAAGGCAAGGCCAGGAAGAAGGGCTAGAGCCTTTCCGGTTCAAATGGAATCATTTGAACCGGACAAAAGGGCTCTAAATCAAAGTGTTAGAGCGCGGCAGGCGAAACCGGTATCCACTTTCGCCTGCCGTGCTCTAGGCCTTGGCCCTGTCCATGTTCGGCAGGAAGGCGGCCAGCAGGCCGATGGCCGGTAGGAAGGCGCACAGCTGGTAGACGAAGGCGATGCCGTGGGCGTCGGCCAGCCTGCCCAGGACGGCCGCGCCGATGCCGCCCATGCCGAAGGAGAAGCCGAAGAACATCCCCGAGATCATGCCGACGTTGCCGGGCGCCAGCTCCTGGCCGAACACGACGATGGCGGGGAAGGCCGAGGCCAGGATCAGGCCGATCATCACCGTCAGCGGACCGGTCCAGAACAGGCTGGCGTGGGGCAGCAGCAGGGCGAAGGGCAAGGCGCCCAGGATCGAGAACCAGATCACCTGCTTGCGCCCGATCCGGTCGCCCAGCGGGCCGCCCAGGATGGTGCCCGCCGCCACCGCCGCCAGGAAGGCGAACAGGTGCAGCTGGGCATCCCGCACCGACAGACCGAACCGGTGGATCAGGTAGAAGGTGAAGTAGCTGGTGATGCTGGCCATGTAGACGAACTTGGAGAAGATCAGGATCGCCAGGATGGCGATGCCCTGCAGCGCCTTGCCGCGGGGCGGCGCGACGGCGGCGCGGGCCGTGCGGCCCGCCTGCAGCCGGGCCAGGCCGTGATGGCCGTACCAGCGGCCGACGTTCCACAGGATGGCGCAGGACAGCAGGGCGAGCAGGGCGAAATAGGCCAGGGTCGACTGGCCCCAGCGCACCACCACCACGGCGGCCGCCAGGGGGCCCAGGGCCGAGCCGATGTTGCCGCCGACCTGGAACAGGGACTGCGCCAGGCCGGGGCGGGATCCCGCCGCCATCCGCGCCACCCGCGAGGATTCCGGGTGGAACACCGAGGAGCCCATGCCCAGCAGCGAGGCGCCGACCAGGATCACCGGATAGCTGTGCGCCTGGGACAGCACCACCAGGCCCGCCAGGGAGAACAGGGTGCCGCCGGGCAGGGCCATCGGCGTGGGGCGCTTGTCGGCGTACAGGCCGATCAGCGGCTGCAGGATGGAGGCGGTGATCTGGTAGACCAGGGTCACCAGCCCGATCTGGCCGAAGGTCAGGCCGAAGTCGGTCTTGAACTGGGGATAGATGGCCGGCAGCAGCGACTGCATCATGTCGTTGAGCAGGTGGCAGACGCCGATCGCCAGGATGACGGCGAACACCGTCCCGTCCGTCTTGCGCTCCGCGCTCTGCGGCGTGGGGTCGGCCGCGATCGCCTGGTCGGTCATGGGAGGCCTCCTTAACAAGCGACCGCTTAAACCCCTTGAGTGCGTCCCGCATTCCAGTATGGGTCATTCAGTTTCGCGAGTGGGACGCCATGGCCCAGGTCTACAACCACAACGAAGCCGTGCCGCGCGACGTGGTGGCCATCGGCCACGACTATCCCCCGTCTTTCGAGCTGGACGAGCATCGTCACGTGCGCGGCCAGCTGCTCTACGCCGCGCACGGCGTGGTGGCGGTGTCGACCCCGCAGGGCGCCTGGACCGCGCCCCCGGAGCGGGCCGTTTGGATCCCCGGCGGGGTGCCGCATTCGGTGCGCATGGTGGGCGAGGTGTCGACCCGCAGCGTCCTCATCCATCCAGGCCTATTGCCCTTCGGCGACCGTTGTCAGGTGGTGGGGGTCTCGCCCCTGCTGCGCAGCCTGCTGGTGGCCGCCGGCGAGGTCCCGCCGGAATACGACCTGGACGGGCGCGACGGCCTGGTGATGTCGCTGCTGGTGGCCGAACTGGCCCTGGCCCCGGTGATCCCGCTGTCGGCGCCCTTTCCCAAGAGTCCGGCCCTGGCCGCCCGCTGCCACGCCTTCCTCGAGCGTCCGGACGCCCATGAGACCATCGACGACTGGAGCGCCCAGCTGGGCCTCGGCCGGCGCGCCTTCACCCGCACCTTCCGCCGCGAGACGGGCATGAGCTTCGCCGAATGGCGCCAGCAGGCCTGCCTGCTCAGCGCCCTGCCGCGCCTGGCCGGCGGCGAGCCGGTGACCGCCATCGCGCTGGACCTCGGCTACGACAGCCCCGCCGCCTTCGCCACCATGTTCAAGCGGCTGTCGGGCATCGCCCCGAGCAAATACCAGCCCTAGCGCCGGGGGCCCTGTAGCCCCCTGAATCGAAAGGCCCGTCTCGGCGTCGAGACGGGCCTCAAATCCGCAGGCCGATGACAGCCTACTTCTTCGTCGTCATCACCTGGCCGCGGATCTCGCCGGGCTTGTTGGCGTCGGTGTGGACGTTCACGTACCACTTGCCGGCATTGAGGTCGGCGATCTCGGCGTCGGTCAGCACCTTGCTGCCCGTGACCCCGCTGGTCACCGGCGTAGCGATCACGACCACCGGCGGGGCATTGGCGCCGGCCAGGGCCGGGCCGTGGAAGTGGGCCATGGTGGCCGGGCCGGTCAGGCCCGAGAAGTCCACCTTGTAGGTGAGGGTCTTGGTGGCGGTGTCCAGCTGGGCCGTGGCCATGCCCTTGCCGGGGACGGCGTGGGCCGGCACCTCGGAGGCGCCGTCCAACATGGCCATGTAGTGGATGATTTCCGCATGGGCCGCGCCGGCCAGGGACAGGGCGGCCAGGGCGCCGGCCGCGACGAACAGGTTGCGCATGATCTTCGTTTCCTCGTTGGGCGGCGATTGACTATCCGCGCCGCTGGCGGCGGAGCATGCCGCCGGCGGACGACCAAAACAAGCAGGGCCGCTGCGCGGAACGTTGGCTGCGTGCGCTCAAACATGCGGACCTGTTTTTGCCGCGGTGTCGGCCATACATGAGGGGGGCGCCGTTCAAGAGCGCCTCAGATCGTCGGGAGGACTTCATGGCGGACCACGTCGCGCTCAGCCTTCACATCCCCGAGCCCAAGACCCGCCCCGGCGACGCGCCGGATTTCAGTGACCTGAAGATCCCCGGCGCCGGCCTGACCCGCCGCCCGCCCATCGACACGCGCGAGGTCGAGATGCGCGACCTCGCCTTCGACCTGGTGCGGGTGCTCGACGACGACGGCAAGGCGGTCGGCCCCTGGGCGCCGCAGATCGAGCCGGACATCCTCAGGAAGGGCCTGCGGGCCATGCTGCTGACGCGGCTGTTCGACGAGCGGATGTTCAACGCCCACCGCCAGGGCAAGACGTCCTTCTTCATGAAATCCACCGGCGAGGAGGCCATCGCCTGCGCCCAGTCCCTGGCCATGCGGCGCGACGACATGTGCTTCCCCACCTACCGCCTGGCGGGCTGGCTGATGGCGCGCGACTACCCCCTGTTGGACATGGTCAACCAGATCTTCTCCAACGCCCACGACCCGCTGAAGGGGCGCCAGCTGCCGATCCTGTATTCGGCGCGGCAGTACGGCTTCTATACGATCTCGGGCAACCTCGGCTCGCGCTTCGGCCATGCGGTGGGCTGGGCCATGGCCTCGGCCTACAAGGGCGACGACAAGATCGCCATCGCCCACGTCGGCGAGGGCACCACGGCGGAGGGCGCCTTTCACGAAGCCCTGACCTTCGCGGCGGTCTACCGGGCGCCGGTGATCCTCAACGTCACCAACAACCAGTGGGCCATCTCCAGCTTCCAGGGCATCGCCGGCGGCGAGGAGACCACCTTCGCGGCCAAGGCCATCGGCTACGGCGTGCCAGGGCTGCGGGTCGACGGCAACGACTTCCTGGCGGTCTATGCGGCCACCCAGTGGGCGGCCGAGCGGGCGCGCTCCAACCACGGCCCGACGCTGATCGAGCTGTTCACCTATCGAGTGGCCGGCCACTCGACGAGCGACGATCCCAGCAAGTACCGACCCAAGGACGAGGGCGCGCTGTGGCCGCTGGGCGACCCCATCGAGCGGCTCAAGCAGCATCTGATCGGCATCGGTCAGTGGTCGGACGAACGCCACGCCCAACTGTCCGCCGAACTGGTGGACGCGGTGCGCCGGGCGATGAAGGAGGGCGAGGCGGTGGGCGCGCACGGCAAGTCCAAGCCCGACCCGCACGCCATGTTCGAGGACGTCTACAAGTCGCCCGACTGGCGGCTGGTCGAACAGCAGCGCGAACTGGGGCTCTGAGCATGATAGCCAAAAGTGGATGCCGGTTTTGGCGGCTATTATGCTCAAGGCAATTGATTGAGCCCTTTCAAACGCTTCGAGTGACTTCACTCGAAGCTAAAGGGCTCTAGCCATGGCCCGCATGAACATGGTCCAGGCGCTCAATTCCGCGCTCGACGTGATGATGGAGCGCGATCCCGACGTGGTCGTGTTCGGCGAGGACGTCGGCTATTTCGGCGGGGTGTTCCGCGTCACCGACGGCCTGCAGAAGAAGCACGGCCTGAAG
>JAQGII010000391.1 GCA_028291305.1 Caulobacteraceae bacterium | reverse complement strand
GGCGGCCGCGGCGCGCCCCGGCGCCTGAACCCCGCCGGGCCGCTGGAATCCCTGGCGGGGCAGGTGGCGCTGCTGCTGCCGTGGGTGGCCGCGCCGCTGATCTGGGCGGCCGCGGGGGCGGTCCGGCAGGGGCGCAGGGACGCCCGGACATGGTTCTGCCTGATGGCCGCCGCGCCGACGGTGGCGCTGTTCACCCTGCTGCCGCTGCTCGGGGACAAGGGACTGCCGCACTGGCCGATGCCGGGCTGGCTGATGCTGTTCCCGGTGCTGGGCGAGCGGCTGGCGCGTTCGAGCGCGCAGGGCCGGCGCTGGCCCGGGCGATGGGCGGCGGCGTCGGCGGCGGTGCTGGGCGTGCTATGGATCGTGGCCGCCAGCGACGCCGCCACGGCCTGGCTGAAGGACGCCTTGCCACGCGCCTTTCCCAAGACCGACCCCACTTACGAGGCGATCGACTGGGGGCGGCTGCGGGTCGACCTGGACCGCCGGGGGCTGTTGAAGCCGGGCGTGTTCGTGGTGGCCGCCGAATGGAACGAGGCGGGCAAGATCGACCAGGCGGTGGGGGACGCGGCGCCGGTGCTGGTGTTCTCCAAGGATCCGCGCGAATACGCCTTCCGCGCCGACAGCCGCACGCTGATCGGTCATGACGCCCTGATCATCGGGCGTGGACCGACGGTGGCCCAGGAGCTGGAGCATCTGCGACCCCATTTCGCCTCGCTGACCAGCCTGCCGGGCTTTTCGGTCGGGCGCGGGACCAAGGCGGAGATCCCGCTGACGGTGATCGTCGCCCACGATCTGACGACCCCCTATCCCATGCCCGCCTGGGTCGAGGGGGGACGATGAAGGCGTGGTGGATCACCACCGGAGAGGCGGGTTTCCGCACTCAGGCGCGCGGGCTCGCCGAGGCGGTCGCTCCTGGAGCCGAGGAGAAGACCATCGGCCTGAAGGCGCCGTGGTCGCTGGCCCCGCCGTCGCTGTGGCGGCTGACGCTGATGGGTCTGGACCGGAGCAAGGACGTCCTGACGCCGCCGTGGCCGGACCTGGTGGTCAGCTGCGGGCGGCGGGCGGCCAAGGCGGCCATCGCCGTGAAGCGGGCCAGCGGCGGCCGGACCCTGGCGGTGCACATCCAGAATCCCCTGGCGCCGCTGCGGGAGTTCGACCTGGTGATCGCCATGCGGCACGACGGGATCGACGGGCCCAACGTGATGCAGATCGAGACGGCCCTGCATGACGTGACGCCGCAGCTGCTGGCCGGAGCCGGCGAGGCCTGGCGCGAGCGCCTGGGCCATCTGCCGAGGCCGCTGACGGGGGTTCTGCTGGGCGGCTCGACGCGGCGACATCCTTTCGGCAAGGAGCAGGCCAACGACCTGGCGGCGCGCCTGAAGGCGGTGCGCGATGGCGGGGGTCTGGCGATCACGCCGTCGCGGCGGACGCCGCCGGAGGTCAAGGCCGCTTTGCGCGACGCCTTCGCCGGCGATCCCGGCGTCTATCTGTGGGACGAGCAGGGCGACAACCCCTATCGCGGCATCCTGGCGCTGAGCGACCGGCTGGTGGCGACGGGCGACAGCGTGTCGATGGTGTCTGAGGCGGCGGCCTCGGGCCACCCGGCGGCGGTGTTCGATCTGGGTGGCGGCGCGCGCCATGCCCGCTTCATCCAGAACCTGGTGGACCGCAGGCTGGTGGTCCGGCTGGGCGAGGGCCCGTTCCTGCCGGCGGCCGGGGAGGGGACCAACGCCACCCCGGCGGCGATCGAGGCCGTGCGGCGCCTGGTCGAGGCGCGTGGGGCTTAGGCGGAGACGGGCGTTTCCGGGAAGGCCAGCTGGTCGCGGGCGATCCAGGCCTGGGTGACGTAGTTGACGATCACCGAGCGGCGCAGGCGGGGGATGTCGCGGCGCTCGAAACCGTGGAAGGTGTGGCCGTTGGGCACGAACACCAGGGCGGTGTTCCATGCGAAGGGCGCGCGGCCGGCCCAGGTGTCCGCATCCCTATAGAGGTCGGTGCCCAGATCCTCCTGATCCGGCCCGTCGGGCAGGTAGTAGAGGATGGTGATCTTCTTGACGCCTAGATCGGTGTGCGGCTGCAGCCAGAAGCAGTCGGTATCCACCGCATATTCGATGCGGACGCTGGTCCCTCTCAGGTCCGCGCCGGTGGCGTCCTGCAGGGCGCGCACGGTTTGCGGGGCCTGGAACAGACGAGAGACGGCGTCGCAGACCGGGTAGCGGGCGTTGTTGGTCGCGTCGAAATACTGGCGGCTGTCGTTGTGCAGCTCGCGCTTGCCCGAGACGCCGTGCAGGTCGGGGGCCTCGAAGGGCAGGGTCGCCAGGGCCTTGGCCGTCGCTTCGGGGAGCATCCGGTCAAGCAGCCAGTGCTTGTAGGGGCTGGTCGCGGGCGGCTTGCGCAGGCTCTGCGTCAGCGCGTCCAGCATAGGCTGCAGATCGGCGTCCAAGCCGGGGTGCGCCGGGGCGAAGGCGTGCGTCTGTTGCGTCATGGATGGCTCCTGAAGACGCGCCGGCCGTCCCGTCGACGCTGGTCAGTCCTGGATGATGGTCCCGGACCCTATCACTTTCCATCTCCTAGAGGGGGTCGCACGTGACCGCAAGCGCGCGTCGCACCGCCGCAGGCGACTGCGGCAGTCGCAGCAGGTTGGCTAGCTGGCCCGCTTGCGGCGTGAGGCGATGCCGAGCAGCACGGAGGAGCCGGCGATGCCGATCAGCGGCGCGCCGATCATGGCGGCCTTGGCCCGGCGGCGCAGGCCGCGCAGCTTGCCCAGGTCGGCGGCCCGCGACCACATCAGCCAGCGCTTGATGCGGCCGGTCTGCGGGGCGGGACCGTCATAGAGCTCGGCGATCGGATCGGCCTCGATGGCGTCGTCGATGGCTTCGCGGCTCTTGCGATAGGTCAGGGCGCTGTCGAGAGCGACAAGGCTCCAAAGGGCGATCCAGGGCACCAAGGCGGCCTTGGCCACGCTTTGAACGACACCGGGGCTGTCCACGACGCAATCCTCGGTGCGAGCCATCTTGTTCGACAACGCTTGTTTCCTCATGCCGGCGATCATCCGTCCCTTTTGACAATATAGCGTTTATTGCGGCGGTTCACGCCCCTTGCGGCCTGCGCCCCGGCAAAAGAAAAGCCCCGCCCTGCGGGTTAACGCGGGGCGGGGCCATTCGTTGTGGGGAGCGGCTTTCGAGGGCGGCGCTCCGGGGTGGTTCAGCGGCCGTAGTAGCCGCCGCGATCGCCATAGTTGCCGCCGCGGGCGCCATAGTTGCTGTAGCCGTAGTTGCTGTAGCCGTAGTCGCGGTAGGCGTGTTGGCGCTGCCATTGGAGGCGGCGCTGGGCCTCCATGCGACGCAATTCGCGTTCGCGCTCGGCGCGGCGCCCGTCGTCGCGACGGAAGTCGCTGCGGCCCCCGTCGTAACCGTAGCCATTGCCGTAGGCCGGTTGGGCCAGGGCGGCGGCCGGGATGGTCAGGGTGAGGGCCGCGGCGGCGGCCAGGATGCCGGTCTTGAGGTTCATGGGGCTTCTCCAGTCTGGGCCGCGCCGGGAGTGGCGCCGCTGATGGAGTGGAATTTGAGCCCGGGGGCCTGAACGCACCCGGAGGCCAACGTTCACACCGGGTTCACCGGCAACAAGCCGGTTCCAGCTAGGCGGCGATGGTCTTGAGGGCGGCGCTGAGGCTGTCGCGGCCGGTCGCGGACGCCTGCAGAGCGGCGGCCTCCAGCCGCTTGGCGAAGGCCCGGGCTTCGAGGACCGCCGCCGTCTGCTCGGCGGCCGCGGCCCGCCGCAGGAAGGTCGAGGCCAGGTCGGATTCCCCCTGCAGGCGCCGGAAGGCGGCCTTGCCGGCGAATTCGGCCGCCTCCGCCCAGGACGGCTCGGCCCGGGCGTCCAGGTCGGCGGCCTCGCGCTTCAAGCGGGCGATGCGCAGGGCGGGGTCGGCGAGTTCCGCCACGGCCGCCCGATAGGCCAGAAGGTGGGAGAGGAGGTCGTGGGCGTCGTCCTCGGCCAGCGCGGCCGCGGCGCGGTCCACGCAGCCGAACGCCAGGATCTCGCGCGCCACGCGCCGCGCCATGTCCGGGCAGGCTTCGCGGCCGCAAGTCGATAGGGCGCCGAGAACCTCGGCGGCCGTGGGAGCGGGCATGCGTCGCCGCCTCCGCCGCCTCCGCCGGCGCCCGGCCGTTAGCGGGCGGCCGTGGCTGCTTCGGAACACTCGGCCCCCGGCTTCGGCTGGGGGCTTTTGCTTTTTGGGCTCTGGGGGAGTCGGTCTTTGGCGGAGCCGGTCTTTCGGTTTCCGCCCCGTTCTCATGCGGGATCGGAGGGGAATGGCGCCGCCGGGCAGGATTGCACCGCCGACCTCAGCCTTACTCCGCACCGCCGGTCAGGCCGGCGCGGAGCCGCTGAGCGGTGGCGCCGCCCATTCGCAACCGTCGAAGGGGCAGCGTCCGCTTTGGTCTACCTTTGGAACAGGTGCGGCCACTTGTTCATGACCTGCTCCTGCAGTTCCGGACTGGCTTCGGCCACGGGCGGGAACTGGGCGAGCCGACCCCAGGGGCGGCAGGCGTCCACCACCGCGCGGTTGTTCTCCCATGGCGGCTCGAACAGCATGGGGTCGAGCGGCGTACTCCAGTGGCGGCGGATGTAATCGATGTCGTTGGGCGGATCGCAGCGCGTCGACATCGCCCAGATCACGTCGTGGATGTTGGACGGGTCGATGTCGTGATCCACCACCACGACCCAGCGCCCGGCATAGGCGCCCGATTGGCAGTTCGCCGCCAGCATGCCGGCCTGTTTGGCGTGTCCCGGATACTTCTGCTCGATCGAGATCACATTGAAGAGCCGGCCGGCGCCCGCTTCATGGCACCACACGCCCTTGATGCCGGACAGGCCCGCCTTTTCGCATTCGTCCCAGATCATCGAGGACTTCACCGCGGCCCGCGCCACCGTGAAGTTCGACGGCGGCCGGGAAGGGATGGCCATGGTGATGATGGGATTGTTGCGGAAGTAGACGCGCTTGATATGGACCACGGGCTGGTGGCTCGCCTCGCTCGCGTAATAGCCCATGAACTCGCCGAACGGGCCTTCGAGCTGCGTCTCGCCGGGATACATCTCCCCCTCCAGCACGATTTCGGACGAGGCGGGAAAGGGTAGTCCGTAGAGTTCGCTGTTGATCACGTCGTACGGCCGCCCGCGCTGGCCACCGGCGTAGTCATATTCGGAGACGCCTTCGGCCATTTCCGCATTGGCGCACAAGAACAGGATGGGATCCTGGCCGCAGGAGATGACGACAGGGCAGGGCTCTCCCCGCGAGAAATACTTGTCGCGGATCAGCCGGCCGTGTTTGCCCGGGGAGATCCAGATGCCGACGGTGTTCTTCGAATGCACGGCGATGCGGTAGGTCCCCATATTGACCCATCCCGTATCCGGATGCCGCATCACGACCAGATCCTCGGTCCCGATATAGCGTCCACCATCGAGTTCGTGGACGAAGGGCGCTGGGAATTTGGTCAGATCGACCTCATCGTCGCGCCAGACGTTCTCGAGGACGGGCCCGGTCGTCACCACCCGCGGGGGGGTCATCTCGAACTTGTGCTTCATCCGAGCCTTGTACGCACGGACGATATCCATGCGGCCGCGCGGCTCGGGGAAGCCAAAAACATGGGCCAGGCGCTTGTACGAATTAGAGGCCCCCGACAACACACGGAAGCCTTTCTCGTAGCCTGGGATATTGTCGAACAGCAGGGCCGGTTCCGCGCCGGGATAGCGCGCCGTCACAGTCTCCGCGAGGGCGCTGAGTTCCAGATGGCTGTCAGCTCCGTCGATTTTGACGAGCTCGCCCATCCGCTCGAAATCGACCAGCAGGTCGCGCAGATCTTCGTGCTGCGGCCGGGTGTCGATGTAGGGGGATAGCGGCGTTTTCTTGGCGGACTCACTCATGTGTCTTGCTTCCTGGCGTTGATCCTCGGCGGACGGCTAGAAGGTCCGGCTCGCCAGACGCCCGCGTCCGGCCTTTGGCGGCGGGCTCCGGCTAGCTGTCGCCGCCAAGGATGTCAATTATACTGTTAGATGAGCTTTTTTCTCAGCGTAAGGACGTTTGTTCTTCGCGGAACATCTTGTGTAAGATTCTCGAATTACTCCGCGTTCCTTGACGTCATCCATCCCAAGCGCGGATCGAAGGGTGCGCCGAGAGCGACCAGACAATCCATTCACCCATTTCCAAAGCAATATACCCAGGGCGGAT
>JAQGII010000379.1 GCA_028291305.1 Caulobacteraceae bacterium | reverse complement strand
CCTGACCCACCGCGGCCTGGCCCAGGCCGTCACCTTCGTCACCGGCCACGCCGCCATGACGCCCGAGGGCGAGGCCGGCGAACCCGATCTGGACTGGATGGCGCTGTCGCGGCCCAACCACACGGTGGCCGTCTACATGGGTCTGACCACCGCCGCCCTGCTGGCCGGCCGCATGATCGCGGCGGGCCGCGCCGCCTCCACGCCCGTGCTGGTGGTCGAGAACGCCAGCCGCTGCGACGAGCGCCGGGTCTTGACGAACCTCGGGGAATTGCAGACAGCCACGGCGGGCCTGGACGGGCCGGCCTTGCTGGTGATCGGCGAGGTTGCCGCCCTGGCTGAGGTTGAACCCCTGATCGCCTCGGCGCCTCCCGGAACCGAAAATCCGGACGCCGAGCGGAGACTGGCATGAAAGTCCTGACCGCCAACAGCCTGACGACCGGCGAGGTCGTGTTCTGGAACGCCGGCCGCTGGGCCGTGGCGTTCAACGACGGCCAACGGTTCGACGGCGACGAGGACGCCGCCGGCGCGCTGACGGCCGCCGAGGACCAGCCCCGGATGGTCGTGGCGCCCTATCTGATCGACGTGGAGGACATGGACGGCCACTGGGTCCCGGTGGCGTACCGCGAGCGCCTGCGCGCGCTCGGCCCCTCCAACCACCCGCAGCACGGCAAACAGGCCGACGGCGACGCGGACGTGCAGGCCCTGGCGGCCGTGACCTCCTCGGCCCGTTCGACCGGCCGCATCAAGCTTATCCGGCGCTAGGAGCCGACATGTATCGTTACGACGACCTCGACAGGCAGATGCTGACGGACCGCTCCAACGAGTTCCGCCACCAGGCCGCGCGCCGCCTGTCCGGCGAGATCACCGAGGACCAGTTCAAGCCCCTGCGCCTGATGAACGGCCTGTACCTGCAGCTGCACGCCTACATGCTGCGGGTCGCCATCCCCTTCGGCACCCTGAGCACCGCCCAGCTGCGCCGGCTGGCGTGGGTGGCCACGACCTACGACAAGGGCTACGGCCACTTCACCACGCGCACCAACGTGCAGCTGCACTGGATCAAGCTGCGCGACGCGCCGGACATCCTGGACGCCCTGGCCGAGGTCGGCCTGCACGCCATCCAGACGTCGGGCAACTGCATCCGCAACGTCACCGCCGATCCCTATGCCGGCGCCACCGCCGACGAGGTCGACGATCCGCGGGTGTGGGCGGAGGCGATCCGGGAGTGGTCGACGGTCCACCCGGAATTCTCCTACCTGCCGCGCAAGTTCAAGATCGCCGTCACCGCCGCCGAGAAGGACCGCGCGGCCATCCGCTCCTACGACATCGGCCTGCACCTGCGCCGGACGCGCGACGGGGAGCTGTCCTTCGAGGTGATGGCGGGCGGCGGCCAGGGGCGCACGCCCTACCTGGCCAAGACGATCCGCGAGCATCTGCCGGCTTCGCGCCTGCTGTCCTATCTGGACGCCATCCTGCGGGTCTACAACCGCGCCGGCCGCCGCGACAACATCCACAAGGCGCGCATCAAGATCCTGGTCAATTCGCTGGGCGTCGAGGAGTTCGCGCGCCAGGTCGAGGCCGAGTGGGCCCAGATCGAAGCGGCCGAGGTCGACCTGCCCGACACCGAGCTGGCCCGCATCCGCGCGGCCTTCCAGCCCCAGGTGTTCGATCCCCAGCCGGCCGTCTCCCCGGTGTTCGAGGCCGCCAAGGCCGCCGATCCGGAGTTCGCCCGGTTCGCCCGGCGCAACGTGCATCCGCACAAGGTCCCCGGCTACGCCATCCTCGACATTTCCCTGAAGGCGCCCGGCGAGACGCCCGGAGACGCCTCCAGCGCGCAGATGGAGACCGTGGCGGACCTGGCCGACGCCTATTCGCAAGGCGAGGTGCGGGTGAACTACACCCAGAACCTGGTCCTGCCCCATGTGAAGCTCGCCGATGTGCCCGCCGTCTACGCCAGGCTGAAGGAAGCCCGGCTGGCGACCGCCAACATCGACCTGATCACCGACATCATCGCCTGCCCCGGGCTGGACTACTGCACCCTTGCCAACGCCCGCGCCATCCCGGTGGCCCAGGCCATCGCCAAGCGCTTCGCCGACCCCGAGCGGGCCGAGGCGATCGGCGAGCTGGGCATCAAGATCTCCGGCTGCATCAACGCCTGCGGCCACCATCACCTGGGCGCCATCGGCATCCTGGGGGTCGATAAGAAGGGCGAGGAATACTATCAGCTGTCCCTGGGCGGCTCGGCCGGCGCGGACGCCGAACTGGCCCGGATCCTGGGCCCGGCGATGAGCGGGCAAAGCATCCCCGACGCGATCGAGACCCTGGTCGAGACCTATCTGGCCCACCGCCAGGACGGGGAGCGCTTCCTCGACACCGTGCGCCGGACCGGCCTCCAGCCCTTCAAGGAGGCCGTCTATGCCGTCGCTGATTAAGCTCGACGCCGGTTCCGACCAGCCGCGCGCGCTGACGGTGCAGGACGCCTTCGTCTTCGTGCACGACGAGGAGCCGATTCCGGCGGCGTGCGACATCGTGGTCACCCTGTCGCGGCTGAGTTCCGAGGGCGACGACCTGCTGGCCTCGGGCCGGCGCGTGGGCGTTCGCCTGCAGCCTTCCGAAGCGGTCGAGGACCTGGCCTACGATCTGCCGCGGCTGGCCGTGGTGCAGCTGGTGTTCGCCAAGTTCCGCGACGGCCGGCCCTATTCCTCGGCCCGCGTGCTGCGCGAGCGGCTGGCCTACCAGGGCGAGGTAAGGGCGGTGGGCGACGTCCTGCGCGAGCAGGCGATGCACATGGTCCGCTGCGGCTTCGACGCCTTCGAGCCCGCCGACGGCTCCAGCCCCGAGCAGTGGGTGGCGGCGGCGTATCGCTATCGCCATGTATACCAGCGCGCGGCGGACGAGCGGGAGCCCATCCACGTGGAACGCGCACAGATCGCCTCCGGACTCGGCCACAACCGCCCGGATGAGGTGGGAGCTTGAAGATGGCGTTTGAATCCGAAGTCGTCGAGACCAGTCCCCTGGAAGCCGATCCCTTGGAGCTCAGGGCGGCCGAACTGAACGCGCGCCTGCGCGACGCCCACCCCGGCGAGATCCTGCGCGCGGCCGTGGCCGAGTACGGCGGCCGCCTGGCGCTGGTGTCGTCGTTCGGCGCGGAGTCGGCGGTGCTGCTGCACCTGGCGGCCCAGGTCGATCCCTCGATCCCGGTGCTGTTCCTGGACACCGGGCAGCACTTCGGCCAGACGCTGGACTACCGCAAGACCCTGGCCGCCAGGCTCGGCCTGACCGACGTGCGCGACCTGCGTCCGCAGTATCAGGACCTGGCCACCCAGGACCCCTCGGCCAACCTCTACAAGACCGACACCAACGCCTGCTGCAACATCCGCAAGGTGCTGCCGCTGGACCGCGCGCTGCAGGACTTCGACGCCTGGATCACCGGGCGCAAGCGGTTCCAGGGCGTCTCGCGCCTGCGCCTGGCGGTGGTCGAGGCCGGCGAGGGCAGGATCAAGTTCAACCCCCTGGCCAACTGGTCCAGGGCCGAGCTCGACGCCTACGCCAAGGAGCATGACCTGCCGACCCACCCGCTGGTGGCCTTCGGTTATCCGTCGATCGGCTGCTGGCCCTGCACCAATCCGGTGGAGGAGGGCCAGGACGTGCGCGCCGGCCGCTGGGCCGGTTCGGAGAAGACCGAGTGCGGCATCCACGTCACCCGCACCCCGGAACCGCCGAACGACGCCGTCGGCGGCGACATCTGACCGGCGGCGGCCGCCGCCAAGGCCCGGGCTAAAAGTAGGCCGTCGCGGCGTGGTACAGCAGGCGCAGCCCCTGCGCCCCGAGGAGGCTCACTCCGGTCGCCCCCGCCATCAGCGCATAGCCGCCCAGAACCATCAGCCCGTCCTTGCGCGCCAGGCCCAGCGCCAGCAGGGCCACCGCCATGGCGGGCAGCAGGTTGCCGAACGGGATCGGCAGCATCACCACCAACGCCAGCACCGTGGCCGCCGCGCCGGCCAGCCGGGTTCCGAGGCGTCCGGTGACGAAGCCGAGCCGAGGCCGTCCCAGCGCTTCGATCCATTCCAGGGGCGGCAGCACCCGGCGCGCTACCTTGGCGACCGCTTCGCGCTCCAACTTCCGGTCCGACAGCCAGTGCGGCAGCCACAGACGTTCGCGCCCGAGCGCGATCTGCAGCGCGATCATCAGCAGGGGCAGGGCCAGCACCGCGGAGCCGCCCGGGGGCAGGGGCAGCAGCACCGGCAGGGTCAGGATGAACAGCACTTCGCCGACCCCGCCATGATCTTCGAACCCCTCCACGATCTGGCCGAAACTCAGCCGCGCCTCGCGGCCATGCAACAGGCCGCGCAGGCTGGCGGACAAGGCTCGATCGCGGGCGTCGCCGGGTTTGGACATCCCCTTATAAGGCGCCGCCCACGGCTGGGTTCAGCGGCAAAAAACGCGCCGGTTTTGAACCGCCCAAGGCAACGCTTTTGAGTTCCGCCCGTTCGCCACCGTGGGCGCGCGGCAGGCCTTCGCCTGCACGCGCCTTGGAAACCGGCAACGACCCGAGAAGGACTTAATTCATGGCTGAGCCCAATCAGACCCTGGGCGAATCCCTGCTCCAAGACCGCATATCCACAGGCAGCGTCGGCCTGGACAATATCCTGGGCGGCGGTTTCGACGCCAACCGCCTGTACCTCGTCGAGGGGCGTCCCGGCGCCGGCAAGACCACCCTGGCGCTGCAATTTTTGATGGAGGGTGCGAGGCGCGGGGAAACGGTCCTCTATGTGTCCCTGTCGGAAACCGAGCATGAACTGCGCATCGTCGCCCAACGGCACGGCTGGAATCTCGACGGCGTCACGGTGTTCGAGCTGGTGCCGCCGGAAACGTCCCTGGATCCCGACCGCGAGCTGACCGTTCTGCATCCCGCCGATATGGAGCTGGGCGAAACCACCCAGCTGGTGATCGATCGCATCAGCGAACTGAACCCGGCGCGGGTGGTGTTCGACAGCCTGTCCGAGGTGCGCCTCCTGGCGCAGAGCCCGCTGCGCTACCGCCGCCAGATCCTGGCTCTGAAGCACTTCTTCTCGGGCCGCAAATGCACCGTCATCCTGCTGGACGACCTGTCCTCGCAGCAGAACGACCTCCAGCTGCATTCCATCGCCCACGGCGTCATCCTGTTGGAGCAGACGGCCATCGACTACGGGGCCGAGCGGCGGCGGCTGAGGGTGATCAAGATGCGCGGCATCCAGTTCCGCGGCGGCTTCCACTACTTCACCATCAAGAAGGGCGTGCTGGAGATCTATCCCCTCGTGGTGGCCGCCTAGCACCACAAGAGCTTCAACGGTGAATTCATCTCCAGCGGCAACGACGCCCTGGACACCCTGGTGGGCGGCGGGCTGGAGCGGGGCACCAACGCCCTGCTGATCGGCGGCGCCGGGGTCGGGAAGTCGTCCCTGGCGCTGACCTATGCCCTGGCGGCCGCCCAGCGCGGCGAGCATGCGGTGATCTACGCCTTCGACGAGGGCGCGGGCACCGTCGAGGCGCGCGCCCGCACCCTGGGCCTGCCCCTGCGGGAGATGCTCGACGGGGGCTTCCTGCGCATCCAGCAGATCGACCCGGCGGAGATGTCGCCGGGCGAGTTCGCCTACATCGTGCGCGGGGATGTGGAGCAGAACCATGCCCAGCTGGTGGTGATCGACAGCCTAAACGGATACCTCAACGCCATGCCGGACGAGCGCTTCCTGATCCTGCAGATGCACGAATTGCTCAGTTATCTCGGCCAGCTCGGGGTGTTGTCGATCCTGATCCTGGCTCAGCACGGGCTGGTGGGACCGCTGCAGACGCCGCTGGACATCAGCTACCTCAGCGACGCGGTGCTGATGCTGCGCTACTTCGAGGCCAGGGGCGAGGTGCGGCGGGCGCTTTCAGTGGTCAAGAAACGCAGCGGCAACCACGAGCACGCCATCCGCGAGTTCAAGCTCGGCCAGGGCGGCGTCAGCGTCGGTCCGCCGCTGACGGATTTCGAGGGCATCTTCTCCGGCACGCCGCACTACACCGGCGGCCGCGATCCACTGATGCAAGATGTTTCAGATGTCGGCTGACGCCAGCAACCTGAGGATCCTGGTGATGGCGCCGATCGGCCGGGATGGCCCTGCGTCGGTCGAACTGCTGCGCCGCGGCGGCCTGCGGGCGGAGGTCTGCGACACCGTCGACGGCCTGGTGCGCGAACTCGACGCGGGCGGCGCCGGCGCGGTGTTCATCGCCGAGGAAGCCCTGTTCGGCGTCGCCGCCGGCCCGCTGATCCTGTGGGCGCGCAAGCAGCCGCCGTGGTCGGACCTGCCGTTCGTCATGGCCACCAGCCAGCAGAACCACACCGCGGTTACCCTGTGGCGGCAGCGGCTGATCGGCGACCTGGGCAACGTCTCTCTGCTGGAACGGCCCGTGCAGGCGATCACCCTAATGAGCGCCATGCGCGCGGCCCTTCGCGCCCGCCAGCGACAATACGAGGTGCGCGCCCACCTGCGCGAGCGCGAGGCGGCGGCGCAGAGGCTCGAGAACCAGGTCGCCGAGCGCACGGCCGAACTGACCGCCCAGATCGCCGAACGCGAACGGGTCGAGGACACCCTGCGCCAGGCGCAGAAGATCGAGGCCATCGGCCAGCTCACCGGCGGGGTGGCGCACGATTTCAACAACCTGCTGATGGTCATCACCGGCGGGCTCAACATCCTGGACAGCCAGCCCGATCCGGGCCGCCGAAAACGGCTGATGGACGGCATGCGCCAGGCCGCCGCGCGCGGGGCGGGCCTGACCAAGCAGCTTCTGGCCTTCTCCCGCAGCCAGCCCCTGCGGCCCGAGCCCATCGACCTGACCCGAGGCATCGGGGCCATGCGCGAGCTGCTCGACCGTTCGCTGCGCGGCGACGTGCATGTGCTGACCACCTTCGCCGACGGCCTGTGGGCCACCGAGGTCGACCCC
>JAQGII010000376.1 GCA_028291305.1 Caulobacteraceae bacterium | reverse complement strand
CGAGGCTGTCGTCCCTGGCCGCCGACGCCGGGCGCGCGGCCGGCGCCACCGTCGTGGAGGGCGGGACCATCTGGTGATGGAGGGGCCGCAGTTTTCCACCCGCGCCGAAAGCGAACTTTACCGGTCCTGGGGCTGCGACGTGATCGGCAGGACCAACATGCCCGAGGCCAAGCTGGCCCGCGAAGCCGAGCTGCCCTACGCCAGCGTGGCCATGGTCACCGACTACGACTGCTGGCGCGAGGGCGAGGACCACGTCGACGTGGCCCAGATCGTCGCCTGCATGCACGCCAACGCCGCCATGGCCAAATCGCTGGTCGTGCAGCTGGCGGCCAAGCTGACCGGCGCGCGGCCGGCTTCGCCCATCGACACCTGCCTGGACACGGCGATCATCACCGCTCCCTCGGCGCGGGACCCGGAAATGATCCGCAGGCTGGACGCGGTGGCCGGGCGGGCCCTGCGGGGCTGACGGGGCGCGGGCGGCCGAGACAATTTTGCTGAATCTATCGACGCGCCGACCGGCAGATCGTATCTGCAGTCTGTCCTGGGTCGGCGCCGCCGGCCCGGGGCATCGCCTCAAGGCCGAGCGTCGGGTTCGGCATTTGCGACCAGAAAGAACGCCTCATGGCTCGCCCGCCGAATTATTCCTTCGAACGCTCGCAGCGCGACCGCGCAAAAGAAGAAAAAGCCGCCGAAAAGGCCGCGGCGAAGCTCGAGCAGCGCGAGTTGAACCGGGCAAAAACCCAGGTCGCGGACAGCAGCCGGGCCGGGCCGGATCGCAAAGACTAGACCGGGCGCCGTGCGCCTAAGCTTGCGGCTCAGCTTGGCCGTCCTCCTGGTTCTATTTGCAAAATGTGGCCGGTTAGATCAGGGTGCCGCTCGATCTTAAAAACGAGTGAGCGAAACATGTCGACCGGAACTGTGAAGTGGTTCAACGCGACCAAGGGCTACGGCTTCATCCAGCCTGATGACGGGAGCGCCGACGTGTTCTTGCACATCAGCGCCGTCGAACAGGCGGGCATCGGCTCCGTGAACGAAGGCGACAAGTTCTCCTTCGAACTGGAGAAGGACCGCAAGTCCGGCAAGATGTCCGCAGGACAGCTGCAAAAAGCCTGATGGCTCGCGGGGACCCTGGCCGCTGCGCCAGGGTCCTTGCCTCCCGAACCCGGAGCGGGCGACCGCCCCTCCAACGCCCTTTGGTCCGGCCGAGCGCCTGCCGAGGGCGAGCAAGCTGTGCTTCAACGGGCGCCCGTCGAGGACCCCGCCGGTGGACGGCGGGCGTGAACCCGACCGGCGATGCGCGGTCGCGGCCGACCGTCGTCAAGTCATTCCCCCATCCAGAAGCAAAGCCAGTCATGCCAAGCGGCGTTCTCTACAACCATGAAACGGTTTCGCTCGACGGAGAGACCTTCGAGGACTGCGAGTTCCGCAGCTGTCGCCTCGTGTATGGCGGCGGCGAGCCCCCAAGCCTGAGCGGCTGCCGGTTCGACGCCTGCGAGTGGAAATTCGAGGACGCCGCGGCCCGCACCCTGGCCCACCTGAAGCTCGTCTGGAGCGTCGGCGGCAAGGCGCCCGTGCAGGCGCTGATCAAGGACATCACCGGCGGCGGGCGCTAAACGACAGCTAGGCGGTTCGACGGGCCGGTCCTTCGGCCATCTTCACCTTGTGCCCGCTGATCTCCGACCCGGCGTCCCGGTCGAGGCCGGCGTAGGAGAACACCGCCAGGGCGCTCAAGCCCCCGGCCAGCACCAGGGCCACGCGGAAGTCGAACACCTCCAGGCGCGGCGCGTGGCGCAGGACCTCGCTGAAATTGAGCATCAGGGCGCCCACCGCCACCCCCATGCCCATGCCCAGCTGCTGGGTCAGGGCCGACACCACCGCCGCGGGCGCCCGCTGGGCCGGGGTCACGTCGGCGAAGGTGATCATGGTGAGGCAGGTGAACTGCATCGAGCGGCTGGCGCCGGCCAGCGCCAGGATGGCGCCGCTCAGCAGCAGAGGCCCGGTCGGCGAGATCAGGCCGCAGGCGGCGATGCCGGCCGAAGCGATCAGGCCGTTGATCACCAGCACATTGCGCAGCCCCCAGATTCTGATGACGTGGTTGGTGACGGTCTTCATCAGCAGGTTGGCGGCCATGTAGATCAGCAGCAGCAGGCCCGATTGCACGGGCGACAGGCCGAACCCCACCTGGAACATCAGGGGCAGCAGGAAGGGCGTGGCGCTGATCGCCGCGCGCGAAATCGTGCCGCCGGAGATGGAGCTGACGAAGAAGGTCTTCAGCCGCAGGGCGTCCAGCCGCAGCAGGGGCTGGGGCGTGGTCTCCACGTGGCGCACGGCCAGGAAGCCCACCGCCGCCGCCGCCGCCAGCAGGCCGGCGCCGACCGGCAGGCTGCTTCCCTGGCGCTGGCCAATCACGTCCAGGCCGTAGGTGAGGCAGGCCAGGGCCACGGCCATCAGCAGGAAGCCGCGCGTGTCGAAGGGCGTGCGCTCGTCGGTCTTGCTGTTGGGGACGAAGGCCAGCACCAGGGCCATGCCGAGCAGCCCCACCGGCAGGTTGACGTAGAAGATCCAGCGCCAGGACGCCGCGCTGGTGATGAGACCGCCCAGCGGCGGTCCCAGCACCGGGGCGAACAGGGCCGGCCAGACCAGGGTGGAGAGGGCCCGCAGCAGGTCCTTCTTGTCGGCGTTCCTCAACACCACCAGCCGCCCGACCGGCGACATCATCGCCGCCGCGGCGCCCTGCAGGATGCGCGCGGCGGTGAATGCGACGAAGTTGGGGGCCACGCCGCACAGCATGGAGGCGACGGTGAAGGCGCCAATGGCGGCGCAGAACAGGTTGCGCGCGCCGACCCGGTCGGCCAGCCATCCCGAAGCCGGGATGCAGGCGGCCACCGCCAGCACATAGGCGGTGACGCCCAGGCTCATCCGCGTGGGAGTGATGGCGAAGCTGGCCGCCATCTGCGGCAGGGCGGTGACGATGATGGTGGCGTCCAGGTTCTCCATGAAGAAGGCGCAGGCCACGATCAGGGCGATGACCATCGAGCGCCCGCCGAGCAATGAAACGATCCTGTTTGTCACTAAGCTCAATCCCCATTGCGGCCAGCTTGACCGCGACATTGCCCTGAAGCGCCACCCCCGTTAGGTTGCGCGACTTTTCCTGGCTTTACCCCAATGACCCTGACCTTCGACAGCATAAAGGCGGCCGCCGAGCGGCTGCGCGGCCACATCGAGCGCACTCCCATGCGCCATTCGCGGACGCTGTCGGACATTACCGGGGCCGAGGTGTGGGTGAAGTTCGAGAACCTGCAGTTCACCGCCGCCTACAAGGAGCGCGGCGCGTTGAACAAGCTGCTCCAGCTGAACGCGGACGAGCGCAAGCGCGGCGTGATCGCCGCCTCGGCCGGCAACCATGCCCAGGGGCTGGCCTACCACGGCGCGCGCCTCGGCATCCCGGTGACCATCGTCATGCCCAAGGCCACCCCCTTCGTGAAGGTGGAGCAGACCCGCTCGCACGGGGCCAATGTGGTGATCGAGGGCGAGACCTACGACGACGCCTCCGTTTTCGCCGTGACCCTCGGCGAGGAGCGCGGCCTGGTGTTCGTGCATCCGTTCAACGACCTCGACGTGATGGCCGGCCAGGGCACCATCGCCCTGGAGATGTTCGAGGAGGCCCCGGATCTGCAGGTCCTGCCGGTGCCGATCGGCGGCGGCGGGCTGATCTCGGGCGTGGCCACCGCGGCCAAGGCGATCAAGCCGGACGTGAAGATCATCGGCCTGGAGCCGTCCATGTATCCGTCGTTCAGCGGGCGCATGAGCAACCGGCCGTTCAAATCCGGCGGTCAGACCATCGCCGAAGGCATCGCGGTCAAACAGGTGGGCGATCTCACCTACGCCATCGCCAGGCCGCTGGTCGAACAGGTGCTGCTGATCGAGGAGCCCGAATTCGAGCGGGCCATCGCGCTCTACGCCAATGTCGAGAAGACCATCGCCGAGGGCGCCGGGGCCGCTTCGCTGGCCGCGCTGCTGGCCTATCCCGAGCTGTTCCGGGGCAAGACCTGCGGCCTGATCCTGACCGGCGGCAACATCGACACGCGGCTGCTGGCTTCGGTGCTGACGCGCGAACTGGTGCGCGCCCAGCGCATCGTCTCCCTGCGCTTCATCGGCGACGATCGGCCGGGCCTGCTGGCCACCGTGTCGATGACCATCGGCGCGCACGGGGCCAACATCATCGAGGTGGCGCACAACCGCCTGGCCCTGGACGTCCCGGCCAAGGGCGCGGAGTTCGACGTCATGATCGAAACCCGCGACGCGCGGCACACACAGGAAATCATCGCCGCCCTGGGCGCGGTGGGCTATCCGCCCCGCACCGTCTAGGTCCTGGAAAAGACCCATCTCAAAAGAAGGCTCATGCCCATGATCCGTCGCTGCGCCCTGGCCCTGATCGCCATCCTCTCCCTGACCGCCTGCCAGCCCAAGGCCGCGGTGAAGCCGCCCGCCGAGGAGAGCGCAAATGCCGCCTTCATGGCCAAGAACTCCAAGGAGCCGGGCGTGGTCACCCTGCCCGACGGCCTGCAGTACAAGATCGTCTCCAGCGGCCCGGCCACCGGCGTCCCGCCCAAGGCGCAGGACGAGGTGAAGGTCAATTACGAGGGTAAGCTGCTCTCGGGCGAGGTGTTCGACTCGTCCTTCGCCCGCGGCCAGCCGGCCGCCTTTCCCCTGGACGAGGTGATCTCCGGCTGGACCGAGGTCATGCAGCTGATGCGCCCGGGCGACGAATGGATGGTGTGGATCCCGCCGACGCTCGGCTACGGCGACGAGGCCAAGGGCCCGATCCCGGGCAACAGCGTCCTGCAGTTCCGGATCCAGTTGCTGGGCGTGCTGCCGCATCAGGCCGGCTAGAGCCTTTCCGGTTCGAATGGAATCATTTGAACCGGGTAAAAAGGCTCTAAATCATAGCGTTAGAGCACGTCGAGCGGCGAAACCGGTATCCACTTTCGCCTGACGTGCTCTAGCAGGCCGGGCGACTGCCGGTCGCCTAGAAGCTCGTGCTCGGCTGGACGAAGGTCGTGGAGAAGGCCCCGTTATAGGTGGGCATGAACGGCACCACGATCTGGAAGCTGTAGGTGGCGGTGGCGGTGGCCAGTTGCAGGCCTGAGTTGGGGTAGGCCCTCGTCAGGCTCACGCTCACATTCGGACGGGCCAGCGGGGAAACCGCCGCCTGCACCAGCGTCTGCAGCTGGCTCTGGCTCATGGTCGGATTGAGCACCAGGCTGCGGGCGCTGTTGTGCAGGGCATAGCGGACCGACGAGGCGCAGAACATCGCCCAGGCCAGCTGGAAGAACCCGATCAGCAGCAGCAGGAAGACCGGGCCGAGGATGGCGAACTCCAGGGCGGCGCCGCCGGACCTGTCGCGCAGCGCCTTGCGCAGCCGGTCAGCGGACACGCACGACCTCCGATTCGGTGAGGGGGGCCGGGCGCAGCCCCGTCCACTGGCTGTTGGCGGTCACGGTGACCCGCACCTCCGGCGCCTGCTGGGTGGCGGCGCACACCACGGTGCAGGAGGCGGCGACGCCGCCGCAGATGCACGCGCGCGCGATCGCGACCGTCCCGTCGGAGGGCTTGTGCGACCACGAGGACAGGCTGATCGACTGGCCGGTGGGATCGTCGGCGCCCCCCGCCATGTAGTAGTGGACCCCCGCCGCCACGGCGGCGTGCATGTCCTGCTTGCGATTGACCATCTGCCAGATGTCGAAGCCGCCCGCCAAGGCGGCGGCCAGCACGGGCACGATGATGGCGAACTCCACGGCCGATGCGCCGCTTCTGTCGCGCAGGAAGGATTTCAGTCTGCGCACGGCTATTCCACGAACCGGACCGCCTCGTAGGCCTGCAGGGTGCGCAGGCCGTAGGCGGTGCAGTTGCTGGCCATGTGGGTGTTGCCCGACCAGGTGACCGTGTCGCCGACCACCTGGGTGCAGCCGTTGGCGCCGCCGAAGTTGCCCAGGTATTGGACGTTCTGCTTGGCGAAATAGAGCGCGCCGGTCATGCGCGAGTTGGCCGTGCCGTTGAACGTGTCGCTGCCGCCGCTGCTGGAGCGATCGCCATAGAACAGGACGCCGGCGTAGGTTCCGGTGGTGGGCGCATCGAGCGTCACGGTCGCGTTGCCGTTCATGCTCACGCGGCCCGAACCGGCCATGTAGATGGTCACCCCGGCGCCGGTGATGTTGGCGCTGGCGTTGACCTGGAGGTCCCCGCCCTGGATCACATAGACCCCCGGGTTCAGCGTCACATTGCCTTTCAGGCTGAGGCCGCCGCAGTAGGTCCCGGGCTGCAGGGTGCTTCCGCTCCCGTTCAGGCACGGACCGGTGGGAGGAACGGGCAGGTCGGCGTAGGGGTCGGCGACCGGCGGGGCCTGGGTGATCGCCGTCGGACAGACGCTGAGCGTGGCCCCGGCGCCGAGTTGGACGCCGCCGACCGAGATCACACAGTCGGTCGACAGCTTGGCGGATCCCTGCAGCGTCACGGCGGTGGCGGACATCGAGTTGGCCATCACGCTGCAGCCCGTGAGGCTGAGCGAGGAGTTGCCCGAAAACAGCGCGGAGCTCGCCGCCGACGGGTTCAGCGCCAGCACGCAGGCGTTGGACGCGGTCTGGAAGGTGGTTACCGCCCGGGTCTGCGCCACCACCGCCGTTTTGGAAAATATCGCCGAGAAATAGCGCGGCAGGTTTTCGGAGACCAGGACCTCGATCGCCTGGTTGGTCCGGTGCGTGCCCGACTGGGGGGGCCAGTTGACGGTGACGGTCCCCGCGCTGGGATCGAATCCGCCGTTGGTGGCGGCCGTCAGCGCCTCCTGCGTGAAGTGTGACTGTGTGGCCCCGGCCCGCAGATCGATGGCTGCGGCATAGGCGGCCGCGTCCGCGGCGGACTGGAGCTCCAGGCGCCGATGATACCAATAGCCCGCCTCGGTCGCCAGACCGGCGAAACCGACCACCGCCGGCGACAGGAGGGCGAACACCAGCGCGACATTGCCACGCCGGTCCCGCGCAACCCGGCCGATGGTGCGGACCGTTGCACTAATCGTTTTCCACCACGCCATGGCTCGACTTTAACCGCGGCCGGTAAATCGCGCGTTACGAGGGTTGGTAAAGCCCGTTTAACTGCGCGATTAACCCTTTGAGTCTCAAGCGCCGGCGCAGGCGCGCGCCATCCGTCGCCCGGATCGGCCGCGAACGCGCCGTCTCGCCCGCCCTTCTGTCGGCGCCCGCCCTGGTCTAGGCTGGCCGCATGGTCGACACAGAAGCCCTCGCGGCCCGCAGCCTTGAGATCCTGGCCCGCCTGGTGGCCTTCGACACCACCTCGCGCGCCTCCAACCTGCCCTTGATCGAATACGTCGAGGGCGAACTCGGCAAACTGGGCGTCGCCTGCCGCCGGGTGCCCAACGCCGATGGCGCCAAGGCCAACCTGTTCGCCACCATCGGCCCCGTGATCGAGGGCGGCGTCGTGCTGTCGGGCCACACCGACGTGGTGCCGGTGGACGGCCAGCCCTGGACCTCCGACCCCTTCGTCCTGACCCGCCGGGGGATGCGCCTCTACGGGCGCGGGAGCTGCGACATGAAGGGCTTCCTGGCCCTGGCCCTGGCCGCCGCGCCGGAACTGGCCAGGGCGCCGCTGAAGCGGCCCGTGCACCTGGCCTTCTCCTACGACGAGGAGGTGGGCTGCCTGGGCGCGCCCGCGATGATCGAGGCCATCGCCCGCGAACTGCCCGCCCCCTCCGCCGTGATCGTCGGCGAGCCGACCTCGATGCAGGCCGTGCGCGGGCACAAGGGCATCGCCGCCTTCAAGGTCACCGTCAGCGGCCGCGAGGCCCACTCCAGCCTGACCCATCTGGGCGTCTCGGCGGTGATGGAAGCGGTCGAACTGATGCACGGCCTGAGCCTGCTGTCCCAGGGGCTGGAGCGGGACGCCGATCCGGCCTCGCCCTTCACCCCCAAGGGCGCCACCCTGACCATCGGCCAGGTCAACGGCGGCACTGCGGTCAACATCCTGGCCCGCGAATGCGTCTTCTGGTTCGACCTGCGCACCCCGCCGGGGATGGACCCGCTCAAGGTGCTGGCGCCCTTCTTCGCCCAGGCTCGGACGATGGACGCGGCGCTCAGGGCCAGGGCCCCGGAGGCCGGCGTACAGGTGGACATGCGCTCCCTGACCCCGCCCCTGGCGCCCGAGATCGACGGCCCCGCCGAGCAGCTGGCGCGGCTGCTGGCCGGGGACAACGGCCCTGGGCGGGTGGTGTCCTACGCCGCCGAGGCCGGGCAGTTCCAGGGGGCGGGCTTCTCCACCGTGATCTGCGGCCCCGGCTCCATTGACCAGGCGCACCAGCCGGACGAATACGTCGACGTCTCGCAGATGGAGCGCGGCGCCCAGTTCATGGGCCGGCTGGTCGAGGCGTTGAGTTAACCAAGTCTCACGGCGCGATACCGGACCTGATCCACCCTTTGCGCCGCATCACGCTGCGCGGGTTCCACACCATCATGCCGGCGATCCTGAGGGACGAGACCTTGCGCGTGGCCTGCACGGCGCGGCGGCGGCGCCAGACCTCGGGCAGCTGCTTGACGGCCGCCTCCAGCCCCTGCTCGACGGGCTCGGCGTGGCCCCGCACCGTCGCCCGCACCCACACGCCCACGGTGGCCGCGATGTGGAAGGGCAGGGTCAGCCACAACAGCACCGGCGGCGTGTCCTTGACGAACAGCCACAGGCGGTTCCTGACCCCGTGGAAGATGGAGAAGTCCGAGCGCCGGCCGCCGGTGGACACCGAGCCTTCGTGCAGCACCACCGCCCCGGCCGCCAGCACCACCGGCTCCCCCGTCAGGCGCAGGCGGTAGCCGAGGTCGACGTCCTCGCAGTAGCAGAAGAAGCTCTCGTCGAAGCCGCCCAGCTGCAGGAACAGGGCCCGGTCGATCATCATCGCCGCGCCGCAGGGCGAGAACACCTCGCTGTCGGGCATCGGTCCGGGATCGGGGGCGCCGTAGCCGCCGCGGAACGGGAAGCCGATGCCGGCCATGGCGTCGCCCAGGCCGTCGAGCCGGGCCGGGTCTTGCGCCATCTTCTGGCGGGCGGTGAAGCAGCGGGCGCGGGGATGGGCGCGGGCGCAGGCCAGCAGCTGTGCCAGCCAGTCGGCCTGCGCATAGGCGTCCGGGTTGAGCAGCACCAGCCAGCGCCCGCGGGCCTGCTCGGCCGCGCGGTTGTTGCCGGCGGCGAAGCCGATGTTGCCGCCGTTGTCGATCAGCCTCAGGCCCGGATCGGCCTTGGCCGCCGCCTGGGGCGCGCCGTCGGACGAGGCGTTGTCGGCGACGATGGTCTCGAACCCCTGGACCGTCTGGGCCTTCAGCGCCGCCAGGCAGCGCTCCAGCGTGCCGCCGCTCTGGTAGGCGAGCACGACCACGCTGACCTCCGCCGCATCCATCGCTCCGCGCTCTGCATCGCCGCTCATGGGTGGAGTGGATACCGATTTACGGCAAAACCTACTAGAGCAGGGCGTCATGGACCGATCCGCGAACCCCAGATGAGCCTCCTCACCGGCCTGCGCCGGCTGAGCCGCGCCCTGCCGGTCGACCGGCGGCTGCTGCACCGGCTGCGCCGCGCGGCGGGCCTGGCCTTCCAGGTCAGCGCCTTCCTGCGCCACGGCATGAGACGCCGGCCGCGAACGGCGCGGCCGGGGCCGGTGTGCGTGGTCGGCTTCCATGGCTCGGTGCTGGGCATCGGCGAGGCCGCGCGGGCGTTTTCGGCGTCCCTGCGCGCGGCGGGCGCCGAGGTGATCGACTGGGACATCAGCGCCCGCTTCGGCCACGACGTGAAGCTCGACGGCGCCTATGCCCACCATCCTCCGGCCGAAGCGGCGGCCATGGTCATCTTCCTCAATCCGCGCGAGCTGGTGCAGCTGGTGGCCATGACCGGCGGCGCGCCGTTCGAGGGCCGCTTCTGCGTCGGCTCCTGGGCCTGGGAGCTGGAAGCCGTTCCGCCCAACTGGCGCGCGGCCTTCCGTTACGTGGACGAGGTCTGGGCCTGCAGCCGGTTCGTGGCCCATGCCGTGGCGGACCTGACGCCGCCGAGCTTGCCGGTGCGGGTCCTGCCGCATCCGTTGCCGAACGCCGTCACCACGCCCGACCGCGCCGCCTTCGACCTGCCCGGCGCCGCGGTGGTGGTGCTGACCGCCTTCGACATCCGCTCCGGCTTCACGCGCAAGAACCCGATCGGCGCGGTGCGCGCCTTTCGCCAGGCAGCGGCCCGGTCCGGCGTCGACAGCCTGATGGTCTGCAAGGTGGCCGGGGCCGACGGGGCGCCGGAGCTGTTCGCCGCGCTGAAGGCGGAGATCGGCGATGCGGGCGACGTGCGGCTGATGGCCGACTGGCTGACCGGCGCGCAGATGTCCGCCCTGGTGGCCAGCGTCGACATCGTCCTGTCCCTGCATCGCTCCGAGGGCTTCGGCCTGCTGCCGGCCCAGGCGATGATGGCCGGCAAGGCCGTGGTCGCCACCGGATGGTCGGGGAATCTGGAGTATATGACCGAGGACGACAGCGCCCTGGTCGACTATAGGCTGATCCCCGTGCACGACCCCCAGGGACTCTACGACCACGGGCGTTGGGCCGATCCGGACATCGATCAGGCGGCCGGCAAGTTGGCGGCGCTGATGGGCGACGCCAAGGCCCGGCGGGCTCTGGGACAACGGGCTCACGCCCATGTCTCGCAGGTGCTGGACCCGGTTCGGCTGGGCCGTCAGGCGCGCCAATGGCTGGGCCACGGCGATTTTGGAGTTTGAACCGGCGATGCAGGTCGAGCGTCTGGCGATCCCCGAGGTCTTGCTTCTCACCCCCAGGCGCTGGGGCGACGAGCGCGGCTGGCTGGCGGAGATGTACAGCCGAAAGGCGATGGCCGAGGCCGGCGTCACGGCCGAGTTCGTGCAGGACAATCAGGCCTATTCGCCCAAGCGGGGAACGTTGCGCGGGCTGCATCTGCAGGTCCCGCCGCAGCCCATCGCCAAGCTGGTCCGCGCCATCCGCGGCGCCATCTTCGACGTGGCGGTGGATGTCCGCGCCGGCTCGCCCACCTATGGCCGCTGGGTGGCCGCCGAGCTGACCGCCGACAACGGCCGGATGCTCTATGTGCCGCGCGGCTTCGCCCACGCCTACTGCACCCTGACGCCGGACTGCGAGGTGCTCTACAAGCTCGACGGCTATTACGCTCCGGACTGCGAGCGGGGCCTGCCGTGGAACGACCCGGCCATCGGCATCGACTGGCCCTTGCCCGAGGCGGAGCTGACCATCAACGCCCGCGACCGGGCGTTCCCGCCCCTGTCCGAATTTCCCGCATGCGACTTCTCCTAACCGGCATCTCGTCCTTCACCGGCCTGTGGTTCGCCCGCGCCCTCGCCGCGGCCGGCCATGAGGTGATCGCCCCGCTGCGGGCCGCCGCCTACGCCGATCCCCTGCGCCAGGGCCGCATCGACCAGGCCGCCAAGGTCGCCGAGCTGGTTCCCGCCGCGCCGTTCGGTTCGGACGCCTTCCTGGACCTGATCGCCCGGCGCGGCCCGTTCGACGTCCTATGCCACCACGCGGCGGAAGCGGCCAACCACAAGAGCCCCGATTTCGACGTCGAGGGCGCGGTGGCGGCCAACACCTTCAACGCCGAGCGGACCCTGGCCGCGGCGCGCAAGGCGGGGGTCCGGCGCCTGGTCCTGACCGGCTCCGCCTTCGAGGCAGGCGAGGGCCAAGGCTCGCAACCCCTGGTCGCCTTCAGCCCCTATGGCCTGTCCAAGACCCTGACCGCGCGGGCCTTCGCCCTGACGCCCGGCGACACGGTGCACGACCTGGTCTAGTTCGTCATCCCCAACCCCTTCGGCCCCTACGAGGGCC
>JAQGII010000347.1 GCA_028291305.1 Caulobacteraceae bacterium | reverse complement strand
GACGGCCATCACCCACCACGCGCGGGCCGCCGACGGCCACGAGCGGCCCTCGTTCCGCTCATCCTGGTCCTGGGCGGCTCCCGCCGCAGGCGCTGCGGCGGTCATCGCCAGGGCCGCAGCGGCAGGTTGACCGCGCTGGCGCGGCTCGCGCCGCGATAGATCGTGAAGGTGTCCGGCTTGCCTTCCGAATAGCGCCGAAAGGCGCCCGCGTCGGCGCCGGCGATGGCGACGCGGATGGCGTGGCCCTTCCGGACCAGCGCGGCCACGGGGAAGAGGCCGATGCGGGCCTCGAAGGGTTCGGCCGGCGTAATGGCCTGGACGTCGGCGCGGCGATGGGTGTGCGCGGGCCCGTCGATCGGATAGGGCAGCTCGGCGGGAGTCGCCAGCTTGCGGCTGATCGCGCGAAGTTGGCCCTCGGTCAGGTAGGTCACCCGCCCGTCGGGTGCGACGTCCTCCAGGTAAACGAAGATCGCCGGGTCGGCGGTCTCGGCGGCCAGGAACAGCGCGACGCTGGGCCGCCCCGCCAACTCCATGTCCCGGTCGAACGGGGCGCTCGTATAGACGATCAGCTTGGAGTCGGCGGTGCGCCGGTCGCCGTAGTCGGCGGGCGGGCCGAACTGGGTGCTCCACCGCGTCGACTGGCCGGTCGTGGCCGTGAAGTCCACCGCGTAACGGTCGGCGCCGCCTGCGCTGGGCGGCCCGCCGCCGGCCAGGCGGTTGTCGGCCGCGAGGTTCAGCCGCCGGATCTCGAGGCCTTTCGGCGGCCAGACCGGGCTGTCGCGGAATTGCCCGGAGCCCAGCACATAATAGTGGATCGAGCGGCCGACCGGCTGGTTGGCGCGCACCTTGGCGGCGAAACCCATCATCGCGGCCACCTGGTCGTCGAACGCGGGCAGCGGTGCGCGCTCGCCGGAGGCGAACGGATCGGTCGACCGATCGCCGCCGTGGCTGTTGCCCGTGATGATCACCTGCGCTGGCACGTCCGGCAGGGCGTCGTAGCGTGACAACGCCCCTTCCGCCGTCCCGGCGTCCATCCAGCTTCCCCAGTACTGGACCGGCACGGCCTGTTTGCGGAGGTCGGCCAGGCGCATGGCCGGGCTGAAGTCGGACAGCCGATAGCCGTTGGTCGCCTTATCGTCGAAGAAGTCAGCGCCTTTGTACGTATCGGGCGTCCACCGATGGCGGCCGGCGATCGCCTGGCGGATCAGGGCGAAGTCATGGTCCTCGTCCACCGGCTGCAGGCGCGGAAACAGCTTCGGGCAGTCCTCGATCCGCAGGCCGCAATCCAGGTCGAGCGCCGGATCCACCGACCGGCCAAGGTCGCGGCGGAGCGTGTCTTCACCCCAGGCCTCGAGCATGAAGTCGTTGGAGATCCCGCCCGGGCTCATCAGGTGGCGGTAAACGTCGAAGTCGGCTTCCCGCACGATCGCGCCGGTCAGTCGGACGGCCGACCCCGTCGCCAGGTCGGCGGTGTCGGCCATGTAGGACAGCCCCGCGGCGATCACCTGGCCGTTCGACCAGGGCTGAGTCTGGAGGTGGCGGATGATCTCGTCCATATCGGCGATCTCATCGGGGCCGATCTCGACGTCCCGAGGTCCGAACGAGGCGGTGGAGCCGCGGGAATCGATCACCGCGACCACGTAGCCGGCGCGCCGGAAGTCGTCGTAGCGCCCGTTCTCGTTGTGATTGTAGATCCCGGCCCGACCGTAGCGGGTCTGGATCAGCAGCACCGGGGCCTTTGTGGTCGGCGGTTCGCCGTTCGGGAACCACAGGCTGACCGCGATCCGCACGCCGTCCCGCATCGGCAGGTAGTAGGACCTGTCCGACCAGGGTTCCGCCGCGGCGGCGCTTGGCGCCAAGTGGACTGGGCGCGGAGCCAGGGGCGCTGCGCCGGGCGCCGGCTGAGCCATGGCGGCGGCTGCCACGGCGACGGCGGCGATCCCCCCGAGCGCCAAGCGCCTTGTCGCCGATCCGCGCAACATCCCCATTCCCCTCTCGTCACCAACTGCAGCGGTCAGGAATCTGATCCTGATGTCAGGTTCATAGTTGGCCGGGTCTAGTCGCGCTTGTCAATCGTCGGTGGCCTTCTCAGCCGGCCGGGCGACAGCAGAGCCTCGGACACACCATGATCGGTCAGCCGCGAGGGCAAAGGCTCATCGAGGACCAGGGCCGCCGCGGCCTCGCTCAGCGCCGGGGCGGTCTGGACGCCTGCGCCGCCCTGCCCGGCCAGCCAGAAGAACTGCGGTGCGTCTGGATCGTAGCCGGCGACCGGTTCGCCGTCCGCGGCGAAGGTCCGCAGGCCCGCCCAGCTGCGCAGCGGCCGGCGCACTGGCAGGGTCGTGACGGTCTCGAAACGGTCGAGGGCCTCGGCGACCTCCATGTCGTCGACATAGGCGTCGCAGGCCGGCGACGGCGTCTCCTCCATCGCCGAGACCAGCAGCCGCCCGGCCTCGGGTTTGAAATAGAGGCGGTGGTCGGCCGCCACGCACATCGGCCAGCCATCAACGTCGCAGCCGTCTGCGGCTATCACGGCGACCGTGCGGCGGCGGGGCGAAAGACCCAGGCCCGGGACACCCGCCAGGTGGGCGACCTCATCGCCCCAGGCCCCGGCCGCGTTCACCAGCACGCGCGCCGCGATCTCCGTTTCTCCGACCCGCAGCCGCCACGCATCCCCGACCCGCGCGGCGGCGCGCAGGGGCGAGGCGGTCAGCACCGTGCCGCCCGCACCGCGCAGCCGCCGCAGCCAGCCCTGCAGCAGGCCGTCCACATTCATCTCGAACGCATCCTCGTCGAGGACGGCGGCGGCCGCGAACTCCGGCCGCAGGATCGGGACCATCGCTCGCGCCGCCTCCCCGTCGATCCATCGGGCCGCCCCGCCGCCGTCGCGAAGAGTGTCGTGGAGGCGCAGAAGCTGATCGGCCTCGCCGGCCTGCGCGAACTGCAACACCGGGCGGGCGCGGGTCAGCGGCGCGTCGGCAAACCCGTCCGGCGGCGCCGTGAAGAATGCCTGGCTTGCCCGGGTCAACGGCGCGATCTGCACACCGGGCAAGGCGTGGGTGAAGATGGCCACCGATCGCGAGGTGGCGTGCCAGCCCGGGTGTTCCTCCCGCTCGACCAGCACCACCGATCGATGCGCCGCAAGCCGCGCCGCCACGGACGCGCCGGCGATCC
>JAQGII010000342.1 GCA_028291305.1 Caulobacteraceae bacterium | reverse complement strand
AGCGGACGTTCCGCCAGTCCATGTCTTGCTTTCTTGTCGAGCCCCGCAGTCGTGCGCCGGCGCCTGGATCAACCCCCGCCGGCCGCGACCAATGAGCACAGCCTACCGTGTCTCCCGCGAACGTCTGTCTTGAGGCCGACAGAACGACGGTTTTTGGGATTCTGCGTATGTGAGCGCCCTAGAGCCGGTCCGCGACCACGGCGTCCTGTGGTCCGCCGGCCCAGGGCAGCATGTCTTCTTCCGCCGCGCGCAGGGCCGCATAGCATTCGCAGGCGCGTTGCTTGAGGCCCCGGCGATCCTGGAGGACGACCCGTCCCCGCCCGATGGCGATCAATCCCTCCTCCCTGAGGCGCTGGAGGCTGGGGTTCACCGTGGTCCGCTGCACGCCCAGCATCTTGGCGAACACGTCCTGCGACAGGTTGATCTCCGACTGTTCCAGCACGTCCGAGCAGGTCAGCAGCCAGCGGCACAGACGCTGCTCGACGGAATGGCGGGCGTTGCAGGCGCCGCTGCGGATCACATAGCTCATCTTCCAGGCCGAATAGCTGTCGATCGCCTGGTGGATGCGCTCGGATTTTCGGGCGGCCATCTGGAACGCCGTCGCGTCGATGATCGCGGCGCGGGCGTTCAGGTGACAGACGTCGCGGGTGACGGCGATGCTCAGGCCGATGGCGCAGGTCGCGCCAACGGCGCCTTCACGGCCGACCAGGGCGCATTCGATCTCCGTCCCGTCCTCGAACACGACCAGTTTGGAAACCAGGCCCTCGTGCAGGAAATACACGAACCGCACAGGATCGCCCGGCTCCGCAAGGACCTGTCCGGCGCGCAGCGCAACCTCTCGAAGGTGGGGACGGATGAGCTCGACATCGCCACCGAGTGCGGCCAGGAACCTGTTGGTTCGCGTTAGCACGCCTGTTTTCCTCCAAGGGACCATAGCAACTGTCCAAGGGGCGGATCGATCCGCCGGATCGCAAAATCGGCCTGTTCTCACGAGGACTTGCGTGTTTGCCGCGCCGCCGCAGAGCGCCGCACCCGCCTCCTTTGATCGCCGTCCCGGAAGCGGAGCGCGGCGCAAGACCTGGACAGGTTCGGCTGCAATAGGTTCTCTATCGGTCCGGCGAGATAAGATGCACTGCGATCGCGGCTAGGGGCCTGTAAAGGCTGAGGGCCCGATCCCTATCTTGAACCGGCGGGCAACCCCTGCGCCTGTTTTCCTGGTGACGTTGCTTTGCAGATGACAGCCCACACCCCGACCTCCTCCTTCGAGCCCCAGGGCCACGGGCCCTTGGCCAAGCGGCCGCTGTCGGCCCACCTGCGTCGGCTGGAGGCGGAGTCCATCGAGATCATCCGCGAGGTCGCGGCCGCCTTCGAAAACCCGGTCATGCTCTATTCGATCGGCAAGGACTCCGGCGTGATGCTGCATCTGGCGGTCAAGGCCTTCTATCCGTCCAAGCCGCCCTTCCCCCTGCTGCACGTCGACACGACCTGGAAGTTCCAGGACATGATCCGCCACCGCGATTCGATCGTGGAGCGCTACGGCGTCGATCTGCTGATCCATGTGAACGAGGAGGGTCTGGCCAAGGGCGTCAACCCGATCGCCTCCGGCTCGTCGCTGCACACCCAGGTGATGAAGACCGAGGGCCTCAAGCAGGCGCTGGACAAGTACGGCTTCGACGCGGCCTTCGGCGGCGCGCGCCGCGACGAGGAGAAGAGCCGGGCCAAGGAGCGCATCTTCTCGTTCCGCTCCGAGGGCCACACCTGGGACCCGCGCAACCAGCGCCCCGAGCTCTGGCGGCTGTACAACACCCGGATCGCCAAGGGCGAAACCATCCGCGTCTTTCCCCTGTCCAACTGGACCGAGCTCGACATCTGGGAATACACCCGCGCCGAGGCCATCCCGATCGTGCCCCTGTACCTGGCCGCCGAGCGGCCGGTGGTGCGCCGCAACGGCATGCTGATCATGCGCGACGACAACCGCATGCCGCTGGAGCCCGGCGAGACCGAAGAGACCCGGTGGGTGCGGTTCCGGTCACTGGGCTGCTACCCGCTGAGCGCGGCGGTGGAGTCCCAGGCGACCACGCTGGACGACATCATCGACGAGATGAAGATCAGCCGCACCTCCGAGCGCCAGGGCCGCCTGATCGACGTGGACGAGTCCGCCTCGATGGAGAAGAAGAAGCGCGAGGGGTATTTCTGATGAGCGAGACGCTTGTTCAAACGGCCCCCGCCGCCGCCGTGGAGACCGGTAACGGCCGAGGCCTGCTGCGCTTCCTCACCTGCGGCTCGGTGGACGACGGCAAGTCGACCCTGATCGGCCGCCTGCTCTACGACTCCAAGCTGATCTTCGAGGACCAGCTGGCCTCGCTGGAGCGCGACTCCAAGCGCCACGGCACCACCGGCGACGACATCGACCTGGCCCTGCTGGTCGACGGCCTGGAGGCGGAACGGCAGCAGGGCATCACCATCGATGTCGCCTACCGCTTCTTCACCACGCCCAACCGCTCGTTCATCGTCGCCGACACCCCCGGGCACGAGCAGTACACGCGCAACATGGCCACCGGCGCCTCCAACGCCGACCTGGCCGTGATCCTGATCGACGCGCGCAAGGGCGTGCTCACCCAGACCCGCCGCCACAGCTACATCTGCTCGCTGCTGGGCGTGAAGCACCTGGTGCTGGCGGTCAACAAGATCGACCTGGCCGACTACGACCAGGCGGTGTTCGACCGCATCGTGGCCGACTACATGGCCTTCGCCCGGACCCTGGGCTTCGAGACGATCACCCCGATTCCGATGTCCGCCCGCTTCGGCGACAACGTCTATACCCGCTCGGACAAGCTGCCCTGGTTCACCGGCCCGACGCTGATCCAGCACCTGGAGGTCATCGACGTGGAGTCGACGGCGGCGGCCAAGCCGTTCCGCTTCCCGGTGCAGTGGGTCAACCGGCCGAACCTGGATTTCCGCGGCTTCTCCGGCACCATCGCCTCCGGCGTGGTGCGTCCCGGCGACAAGGTGGTGGTGGCCGCGTCTGGCCGCGAGACCGCCATCGAGCGCATCGTCACCTATGACGGCGACCTGGCCGAGGCCCGCGCCGGCGACGCCGTGACCCTGACCCTGAAGGACGAGGTCGACGTCGCCCGCGGCGACCTGCTGGTCCCGCCCGCCGCCCGCCCCGAGGTGGCCGACCAGTTCGCCGCCCACCTGCTGTGGATGACCGACGAGCCCCTGCTGCCCGGCCGCTCCTACCTGATGCGGATCGGTACCCAGTACAGCCCGGTGAAGGTCACGGCGCTGAAGCACAAGATCGACGTCGACACCCTGGAGCATCTGGCCGGGCGCACCCTGGCGCTCAACGAGATCGGCTTCTGCAACTTCTCGACCTCCACCCCGATCGCCTTCGACCCGTACAACGACAACCGGGAAACCGGGGCCTTCATCCTGATCGACCGCTACACCAACGCCACGGTCGGCGCGGGCATGGTCAGCTTCGGCCTGCGCCGGGCGGCCAACATCCATCGCCAGTCGCTGCTGGTCGGCCGCGAGGAGCGCGAGACGCTCAACGGGCACAAGCCGGCGGGGCTGTGGTTCACCGGCCTGTCGGGCTCGGGCAAGTCGACCATCGCCAACCTGGTGGAGCGCGAGCTGCACGACCGCGGCGTGCGCACCTTCCTGCTCGACGGCGACAACGTGCGCCATGGCCTGAACCGCGACCTGGGCTTCTCGGACGCCGACCGGGTCGAGAATGTGCGCCGGGTGGGCGAGGTGGCCAAGCTGTTCGTCGAAGCCGGGGTGGTGGTGCTGTGCTCCTTCATCTCGCCGTTCAAGGCGGAACGACGGATGGCGCGCGAGCTGTTCGCCGAGGGCGAGTTCATCGAGGTGTTCGTCGACACGCCCATCGACGACTGCATCGCCCGCGACCCCAAAGGCCTCTACGCCAAGGCCCTGAAAGGCGAGATCGCCAACTTCACCGGCGTGTCGTCGCCTTACGAACGCCCTGAAATCGCCGAACTGGTGCTGGAAACGGCCAATACGGAAGCTTCTGCGTCCGCGCGTCGGGTAGTCGACGATCTGATCCGCCGAGGGACTATATAGGAGCGAAATCGCTGGCGAAGGTCTCTGGACCCGACCTAAGCTGATCCGTAGTTCGAGTTTTGTACAGGTTCAAAGGTTCGCCAGTGGCTGAGGAATTGGGTCGGCGCACGGCGTTGCTCGTCGAAGACGAGACCCTGGTTGCGATGATCGCGGAAGACTTCCTGTCCGCGCTTGGATATCAGCCCATCTGCGTGCTGAACGGCGGCGACGCCCTGGCGGCGCTGACCGCCCGACCGGATACCCGGCTGGCGGTGATCGACGTCGGGTTGCCGGACATGCGCGGCGACGAACTGGCGGCGCAGGCGCGCGTCATCGCGCCCGGGCTGTCGATCGTGCTGGCCACGGGCTACGACCCCGTCGAACTGAGCCGGCGCTTCTCGGACGACGAGGCTGTGCGGGTCCTGGCCAAGCCCTACACCGAGCGGGACCTGCGCTCGGCCGTCGCTTCGCTCGGCCTGACGACGGCCTGACCTGCGGGTCAGTTGCGCAGGGCGATCCCGGCCACGACGCCCAGCAGCGCGCCGATCGCGAAGATCGCCCCGACCGCGCCCAGCGGCCGCTCCTGGACCAGCTGGCTGGCCTGGTCCCTGGCTTCCACCGCGCGGGCGCCGGCCCAGCGGCTCATCTCCTCTGAGCTCCTCTGGATCGCTTCCAGCGACGTGCGAAGGCGGTCCTGCGCCTGTTGGGCGCTGTCCTCGGCGGCGCTCTTCACCACCTTGGCGTCCTTGGACATGCGGCCGGCGCCGGCCTTGACCGTGCGGGCGCTGCGGCGGCCGAAGCTCTTGGCCTCGGCGGCGACGGTGTCGGCGGTCGCCTTGGCGTCCCCGGCCACCTTGGCGGCGGTCGATTGGGCGGTGCGGGCGGCGGAACGGGTCGCGCGCTTGGCGCGGCGGACGGGTTCCAAGGGATCGGGGGTCGCGTCGGTCATGGGTCTGCTCCTTGCGGGCATGGAAATCGGTCAGCTAGCTAACCGCTGAGCCTGATGCCGGTTCCTCCACGCGCCTACCTCTGCTCTCGGGGTTCGTGGAAGAACAGCGCCTGGCCGATCAGGGCT
>JAQGII010000284.1 GCA_028291305.1 Caulobacteraceae bacterium | reverse complement strand
GGCCCTGTACGGCCTCAAGGTGACCACGGCGCCGGATCGCATCGTCTTCGCCGGGGCTCCCGCCACGGAATAGTTTCCGCCGCCGCGTGGGGCGCCGGGTGGTCCGGTCGTCTAGGGGGCAGGCGAGGCAGACACCTCTGACTGCGCGCCTGACACTTCCGGGGGCGCCGTGTTCGACTGGTACGCAAGCATGGACCGCCCGGCGCGGCGCACCTTCTGGGCGTCCTTCGCCGGCTGGTCGCTCGACGCCTTCGACGCCCAGATCTACAGCTTCGTGGTCCCCGCCTTGATCGCCCTGTGGGGCATCACCAAGACCCAGGCCGGCCTGCTGGCCACCAGCGCCCTGCTGATTTCGGCTTTCGGCGGCTGGGCGGGCGGCGTGCTGTCGGACCGGATCGGCCGCGTGCGGCTGCTACAGCTGACCATCGTGTGGTTCGCCGTGTTCACCTTTTTGTCGGGCTTCACCCAGAACTTCGGCCAGTTGATGGTGGTGCGCGGGCTGCAGGGCTTCGGCTTCGGCGCCGAATGGGCGGCGGGCGCCGTCCTGATCGGCGAGGCGGTGCAGGCGCGCTATCGCGGCCGGGCGGTGGGGGCGGTGCAGAGCGCCTGGTCGTTCGGCTGGGCGGCGGCCGCCATCCTGTCGGCGGTGATTTTCCAGACCCTACCGCCACAGGTGGCGTGGCGGGCCATGTTCTTCATGGGCATCCTGCCGGCCGTCAGCGTGGTGCTGATCCGCCGCGCCGTGCCCGAGCCCGAAATCTTCGAGAAGGCCAGGTCCGCGCCGCCGGCCCGCATCGGCGCTATCTTCGCGCCGGACCTGCTGCGCTCCACCGTACTGGGCTCGCTGCTCGCGGTCGGGGTGCAGGGCGGCTACTACGCCATCACCACCTGGCTGCCGACCTTCCTGCGCACCGAGCGCCACCTCAGTGTGATCGGCTCCAGTCTCTATCTGGGCGTGATCATCTTCGGCTCCTTCCTTGGCTACATCAGCAGCGCCTACCTGTCCGACATGGTCGGCCGCCGCCGCAACTTCTTCATCTTCGCCGTCGGTTCGGTGGCCGTGGTGCTGGCCTATACCCAGCTGCAGATCAGCAACCTGCAGATGCTGTGGCTGGGCCTGCCGCTGGGCTTCTTCGCCTCGGGCAGCTTCAGCGGCATGGGGCCGCTCTACACCGAGCTGTTCCCCACCCGGGTGCGCGGCGGCGGGCAGGGCTTCTGCTACAACTTCGGCCGCGGCCTGGCCTCCATCTTTCCGACCCTGGTGGGCCTGCTGTCGACCCGCCTGCCGCTGGGCGCGGCCATCGGCGCCTTCGCGGTGGGGGCCTATCTGCTGATGATCGCGGCGGCGATGCTGCTGCCCGAAACCCGCGGCCGGGAGCTCGACGCCGTCGGCGCCTGACCTGATCGCCCTGGCGCCATCCGGCCGCTTCGTACAAGCTTCCACCAAGGACCTACCGTGCACGCATCGCCCTCATCCCCCTCCGCCCGCTGGGACTTCTGGATCGACCGCGGCGGCACCTTCACCGACGTCATCGGGCGCGACGCCAACGGGCGGCTGCATGCGCGCAAGCTGCTGTCCGACAACCCCGAGGCCTATCCCGACGCCGCCGTGCAGGGCATCCGCGACCACCTCCGCCTGGCCGGCGGCGACCCGATCCCCGCCGGGGTGATCGGCGAGGTGCGCATGGGCACCACCGTGGCCACCAACGCCCTGTTGGAGCGCAAGGGCGAGCCGACCCTGTTCGTGGTCACGCGGGGCTTCCGCGACGCCCTGCGGATCGGCCTGCAGGCGCGGCCGGACATCTTCGCTCGTCGCATCGTCAAGCCGAGCCAGCTCTATGACGCGGTGCTGGAGGTCGACGAGCGGGTCCTGGCGGACGGCAGCATCGACCGCGTCCTCGATCTCGAGGCGGCGCGCGCGGGCCTCGCCGCCTTCCGCGCCCGGGGCTTCGACGCCGTGGCCATCGCCCTGATGCACGGCTACCGCTTTACCGCGCACGAGCAGGCGCTGGCGGCGCTGGCCCGCGAGCTCGGCTTCGGCCAGGTCTCGGCCAGCCACGAGGTCTCGCCGCTGATGAAGCTGGTCGGCCGGGCCGGCACCACGGTGGCCGACGCCTATCTGTCGCCGGTGCTGGGGCGCTATGTGGCCCAGGTGGCGCAGGCGCTGGACGTGGAGCGGACCGGCGCGCGGCTGCTGTTCATGATGTCGTCGGGCGGCCTGACCTCGCCGCACACCTTCCGCGGCAAGGACGCCATCCTGTCGGGCCCCGCCGGCGGCATGGTCGGGCTGGCGCAGACCGGCCGGGCGGCCGGTTTCGCCAAGGTCATCGGCTTCGACATGGGCGGCACCTCCACCGACGTGGCCCACTATGCCGGCGAATACGAGCGCACCCTGGAGTCCGAGGTCGCCGGGGTGCGGCTGCGCGCACCGATGATGCTGATCCACACGGTGGCGGCCGGCGGCGGCTCGGTGCTGCACTATGACGGGGCGCGCTTCCGCGTGGGACCGGACTCGGCCGGCGCCAACCCCGGCCCCGCGGCCTACCGCCGGGGCGGACCCCTGGCGGTGACCGACGCCAACGTCATGGTCGGCAAGCTGCGGCCGGACCTGTTCCCCGCCATCTTCGGGCCGGGCGGGGACCAGCCGCTGGACGCCGAGGCGGTGCGCGCGGGCTTCGAGACCCTGGCGGCGGAGGTCGGCGACGGGCGCAGCCCCGAGGCCATCGCCGACGGCTTCCTGCAGATCGCCGTGGCCAAGATGGCCCAGGCCATCAAGACGGTGTCGGTGCGGCGCGGCTACGACATCACCCGCTACGCCCTGAACTGCTTCGGCGGAGCGGGGGGGCAGCACGCCTGCCTGGTGGCCGACGCGCTGGGCATGACCACCGTGCTGATCCACCCCTTCTCGGGCCTGCTGTCGGCCTACGGCATGGGGCTGGCCGAGGTGCGTTCGGGGCGTCAGGCGGCGCTCGATGTGGCGCTGGACGAGGCTTTGGAGCCGCTCCGCGAAACCGGCGCCCGGCTGGCCGCCGCCTGTCTCGCCGAACTGGAAGGGCAGGGGTTCGACCCGGCGGGGGCCCGGGT
>JAQGII010000268.1 GCA_028291305.1 Caulobacteraceae bacterium | reverse complement strand
TGATCGCGCACCACCCCCGCATCGCGGCTCATCGCCTGGCGCAGGGCCAGCAGGGCCTTGGCGGGCAGCTCCGGCGGCGCGGACGGCGCCTTCAGGACCGGCGCGTCGGGGCTGGTCTCGCCCCGCGCGGCTTCCCCGGCGCGGGTGCCGAACACGGCAGCTTCCAGCAGCGAATTGGAGGCCAGGCGGTTGGCGCCGTGCACCCCCGTGGAGGCGCATTCGCCGACGGCGTAGAGGCCGGGCAGGGAGGTGCGCCCCTCGGCGTCGGTCCACACCCCGCCCATGTGGTAGTGGGCGGCGGGGGCGACCGGGATCGGTTCGTGGCGCGGGTCGATGCCGGCCGCCTGGCAGGCGGCGAACACGCCGGGGAATTCGCTGGGGAAGTGCTCGCCCACCGCCTGCCGGCAATCGAGGTAGGCGCCCAGGCCCTCGCTGATCTGGCTGTGGATGGCGCGGGCCACTACGTCGCGCGGGGCCAGTTCGGCCTGCGGATGGTAGCGGTCCATGAACGGCCGGCCCGCCGCGTCGATCAGGCGCGCGCCCTCGCCGCGCAGGGCCTCGGTCGCCAGGGGGGCCGGATCGGCGCCCACGTCGATGGCGGTGGGGTGGAACTGCATGAACTCCGGATCGGCGATCCGGGCGCCCGCCAGCGCCGCCAGGGCCAGGCCCTCGCCGCGCACCGCGGCGGGCACGGTGGTCACGGCGAACAGGCCGCCGAGGCCCCCGGTGGCCAGGATCACGGCGTCGGCCAGGACCTCGACGCGGCGGCCGTCCTGCTCGATCAGGGCCCCGCGCACACGGCCGGAGTCGTCCTGCAGCAGGGCCAGGGCGCGGGCCTGGCGGAACCGGATGCGCGGCTGCGCCAGCGTCCGCGCGGTCACCGCCTCCATGATGGCGCGGCCGGCCTGATCGCCCTTCACCCGCGCCACGCGGGGGCGGGAGTGGGCGGCCTCCAGGCTCTGGGCGAAGCGGCCGTCTGGCTCGCGGTCGAACGGCGCGCCGAGGTCGGCCAGGCGGCGCACGGCCTGCGGCCCCTCGCCGGTCAGCAGGAGCGCCATCACCGGATCGACCAGGCCGGCGCCGGCGGCGACGGTGTCGGCGGCGTGGCGCTCGGGATCGTCGTCCGGCGACAGGGCCACGGCCATGCCCCCCTGCGCCCAGGCCGAGGAGCAGCCCATGATCAGGGGTTCGGGCGAGATGACCAGGGCCGTGCGCGGGGCGGCGACCGCTTCGGCAAAGGACAGGGCGGCGGACAGGCCGGCCAAGCCGGCGCCGAGGATCAGGACGCCGTCGACGGTTTCGCGGTCAGCCATGGGCGTCGTCCAGGGCCTTGAGGCGGGCGGCGACCAGTTCCCCGGCCGCCTCGCTGAAGCAGCAGAACTGCACCAGGTCGATCTCTTCGCGTTTTGCCAGAACGTCCGACACGGTCTTGACGGCGATTTCGGCGGCGCGGCCGCCGGGAAAGCGATAGGCGCCGGTGGAGATGGCGGGGAAGGCCAGGGTGCGCACGCCATTGTCCATGGCCACATGCAGCGAGCGCTTGTAGCAGGAGGCCAGCAGCTCCTCCTCGCGGCGGTCGCCGCCGGTCCAGAACGGTCCGACGGTGTGGATCACATGGCGGGCCGGCAGGTCGAAACCCGGGGTGATCTTGGCGTCGCCGGTCTCGCAGCCGCCGATCTTCTCGCAGTAGTCGGCCAGCCGGGGCCCCGCCTTGCGGTGGATCGCCCCATCCACCCCGCCGCCGCCCATCAGGGTGGTGTTGGCCGCATTGACGATGGCGTCCAGCGCCAGGGTGGTGATGTCGGCGACGATCACTTGGATGCGCGGGTCCATGCTTGGACCTCCTTTTCTGCCGGGGTCAGATCAGCTCGACATCGACGTGATGGCGCGCCTTGACCAGGTCGTAGCGCGCCGGGACGGCCAGGGGCGGCATGTCGATCATGGCCTGCACCGCGGCGCGGGCGCGCTCGGCCACGGCGGGGTCGACCGTCACCTCGTAGCGGTTGTGCAGCAACGCCTCGTAGATGTTCTGCAGGCTGATCTTCTTCATGTGCGGGCACAGGTTGCAGGGGCGCACGAACTCGGTGTCCGGCGCGTCGCAGGCGACGTTGTCGGCCATCGAGCACTCGGTGATCAGCACCACCTGCTTGGGCTTGCGGGTCATGACGTAGTCCGACATGGCGGCGGTCGAGCCGGCGAAATCCGCCACCTCCAGCACCTCTGCCGGGCATTCGGGGTGGGCCAGGATCTGGGCCTGCGGGTAGGCGGCCTTCAGCTCCAGGATGTCGGCGGCGGTGAAGCGCTCATGCACCTCGCAGCGGCCCTGCCAGGCGACGATGCCGATGGAGGTCTGGCGGGCGACGTTGCGCGCCAGGAACTCGTCGGGCAGCAGGATCACGCGGTCCACGCCCCATAGGCGCGCCACGTGCTCGACCACTTGCACGGCGTTGGCCGAGGTGCAGCAGATGTCGGTCTCGGCCTTCACCTCGGCGGTGGTGTTGACGTAGGTGACCACCGGCAGGCCCGGATAGCGCTGCTTGATCAGGCGCACGTCGGCGGCGGTGATCGAGGACGCCAGCGAGCAGCCGGCCTCCAGGTCGGGGATCAGCACCGTCTTGTCCGGAGCCAGCACCTTGGAGGTCTCGGCCATGAAGTGCACGCCGGCCTGGACGATGATGCCGGCGTCGCTGCGCGCGGCCTCGCGGGCCAGGCCCAGGCTGTCGCCGACATAGTCGCCGACGCCGTGGAAGATTTCGGGGGTCATGTAGTTGTGCGCCAGGACGACGGCGTTGCGTTCGCGCTTCAGCGCATTGATGGCGGCGATCAGCGGCGCCTGGACCCGCCATTCCAGGGGGGTGACCCGGCTCTTGACCTTTTCCCACAGGGGTCGCGTGGCGATGTCCACCGCGGGGGTGAAGTCGAACTCGGCGAAGCCGTCGTGCATCCCGTCCTCCCTTTTGCTCAAAATGAGCATTATGGCGGCCCAGAAAAACGCCGAACGCCCGTTCGC
>JAQGII010000071.1 GCA_028291305.1 Caulobacteraceae bacterium | reverse complement strand
GGGAAGACCCTACATCCTGGTGGACGCCGAGGACAGTGAAAACGAGGGCTACGTCATCATCCCGGCGCAGATGTCTACCACCGAGAACATCAACTTCATGGCCAAGCACGCGCGCGGCCTGATCTGCCTGTCGATCACCTCCGAACGCGCGCGCCAGCTGCGCCTGCCGGCGATGACCGCCGAGAACCTCTCGGGCCACGGCACCGCCTTCACCGTCTCCATCGAGGCGCGCGAGGGGGTGACCACCGGCATCTCCGCGCATGACCGCGCCCGCACCGTCTCCGTCGCCATCGACGCCACCCGGGGCCCCGACGACATCGTCAGCCCCGGCCACGTCTTCCCGCTGGTCGCCAAGGACGGCGGCGTCCTGGTCCGCGCCGGCCACACCGAGGCGGCGGTCGACATCTCGCGCCTGGCGGGCCTCTATCCCGCCGGCGTCATCTGCGAGGTGATGAACGACGACGGCTCGATGGCGCGGCTGCCGGACCTGATCGCCTTCGCCCAGACCCACGGGCTGAAGATCGGCACCATCGCCGACCTGATCGCCTACCGCCGCCGCACCGAGCGCTTCGTCGAGCGGATCCTGGAGCAACCCTTCGAGAGCGCCTACGGCGGCCAGTTCCGCCTGTTCATCTATCGCAACACCCTGGACGGCGGCGAACACGCCGTGCTGGTCAAGGGCCGCATCGAACCGCACCGGGCGACCCTGGTGCGCATGCATTCGGTGGACCTGTTTGCCGACATGCTGGGCCACCTCGAGGGCCGCCGCACCTATGTCGCCGCCGCTCTGCGCTACATGGCGACCCACGACGGCCCGGGGGTGGCGGTGTTCCTGCGCGATCCCAGCGCCAAGGTGCTGTCCGAGCGCATCGAACACGGCCATACGCAATACATGGGTCAGCGCGCCCTGCGCGAATACGGGGTGGGCGCACAGATCCTGCTCGACCTGGGCGTGCGCGACATGATCTTGATGAGCGCGATGACCAGCACGCCCGCGGCGATCGACGGCTACGGCCTGAAGATCGTCGGCCGCGTGCCGGTGCCGACGGAGGACTAGATGGTCGACGACAAGCTGCGCATCCTGATCATCGAAGCCCGCTTCTACGGGGCCATCTCCGACGCCCTGCTGCAAGGCGCCGGCGACGCCCTGCGCGCCTTCGGCGCCGAGTTCGACGTGGTCACCGTGCCCGGCGCCTTCGAGCTGCCCGCGGCCATCGCCCTGGCGGACGAGGGCGGCAAGCGCCCCGCCGGCGTACGCTATGACGGCTTCGTGGCCCTGGGCTGCGTGATCCGCGGCGAGACCACCCATTACGACTACGTCTGCGGCGAGTCGGCGCGCGGCCTGATGGAGCTGTCGATCAACAAGGGCCTGGCCATCGGCTACGGCGTGCTGACGGTCGAGGACGAGGCCCAGGCCTGGGCCCGCGCCCGCATCAGCGAGGGCGACAAGGGCGGGTTCGCCGCCCGCGCCTGCCTGGACATGGTCGCCCTGCGCCGCCGCCTGCTCGGCGTCGCGCGATGAGCGAACGGACCGCCAGCGGACGCCAGCAGCGCTCGGTCGCCCGCCTGGCCGCCGTGCAGGCGCTCTACCAGATGGAAGTGTCCGGCGTCGGCGTCGACGCCGTGGTGCGCGAATTCTCCGATCACCGCTTCGGCGGCGACATCGAGGGCTCCGAGCTGGCCGAGGCCGACGAATCCTTCTTCGGCGAAGTGGTGCGCGGCGTGGTCCAGGCCCAGGGCGACATCGACCAGGCCATCGCCAAGCGCCTCGCCACCGGCTGGCGGCTGGAGCGGATCGACGCCACCCTGCGCGCCATCCTGCGGGCGGGCGCCTTTGAGCTGACGCGGCGCGAGGACGTGCCGGTGGAGGTGGCCATCGACGAATACGTCGAGATCACCAAGTCCTTCTTCGAGGGGCCCGAACCCGGCTTCGTCAACGCCGCCCTGGACGCGATAGCCCGGGACCGGCGAGGCCCTTCGGATGAGCGCAGAGGATAGGCCGCCCGGTCCCGGGGTCGACGAGTTCGACCTGATCGCGCGGCTCCTGCGCCCGCTGACAGACGGCGCACCCGAGGCGCTGCAGCTTCTGGACGACGCGGCCGTCCTGCCGTCCCGCCCCGGCTTCGACCTGGTGGTGTCCAAGGACATGATCGTGGAGGGGGTGCATTTCCTGCCCTCCGATCCGCTGGACCAGGTGGCGCGCAAGCTGCTGCGGGTGAACCTGTCGGACCTGGCGGCCAAGGCGGCGGCGCCCTACGCCTATTTCCTGGCGGTTTCCTGGCCCGCCCGCTGCGGCTGGCCGGAACGGGAGGCCTTCGCCAGGGGGCTGCGCGCCGATCAGGACGAATTCGGCATCACCCTCATGGGCGGCGACACCACGGCCACGCCCGGCCCGCTGACGGCCAGCGCCACGGTGCTGGGCTGGGCGCCCGCCGGCGGCGCCCGGTTGCGGTCCACGGCCAGGCCCGGCGACGTGGTCCTGGTCAGCGGCGTGATCGGCGACGGCTGGCTCGGGCTGCAGGCGGCGCGGGGCGAGATCAAGGCCGACGGCGCCCTGCAGCGCTACCGCCTGCCGCTGCCGCGCCTGGCCCTGCGCGAGGCGCTGGCCGCCGCCCACGCCTGCGCCGACGTCTCCGACGGCCTGATCGCCGACGCCGGCCGCATCGGCATCGCCAGCAAGCTGGGCCTGGAACTGGAGCTGGACCGCCTGCCGCTGTCGCCGGACGGTCTGCGCTACGCGGGCCGGGCCGCCGACCGGCTGTCGGCCCTTGTGGGACTCGCCACCGGAGGAGATGACTACGAACTGGTCTGCACCGCCGCTCCGGAGCGGGCGGGGGCGCTGATCGCGGCGGCGGCGGCCGTCCGGGTGGACATGACGGTGATCGGCCGGGTGGTGGAGGGGCAGGGCGTATGCACGCTCTACGAGGGCCGCCAGGTGGCCGTCGCCCGCGCTGGCTATCGACACGGCTGAAGGGGAAGCGATGCGGCCTGGACGGGTGATGCGGACGACGGCGACGCTCCTGGCCTGCTTGGCGATCGGTGGCGCGGCCCGGGCGGCCGAGGACAAGGGCAAGGCCCCCCAGGCCATCCAATTGGAGGCGGTGGCGCTGCCGGTCATCGTCAACGGCGCCCTGTTGAACTACGTCTTCGTCAGCGTGCGCCTGGAGCTGATGCCCAAGGCCGACGGCGCCGCCGTGCGCGCCAAGGAGCAGTTCTTCCGCGAC
>JAQGII010000212.1 GCA_028291305.1 Caulobacteraceae bacterium | reverse complement strand
CTTCTTTCCCCCACGGGCCGCCACCAGTTGTTGCAGGGGCCCTCTAATCGCTTCGCGCGCCCATCGCTGAGCAGAGCCCGGCGGCGCGAGCGGGGGCGCCCTCGCCCTGCCGACCCCGCGCCGCCAGGAGCAGCCATTGGACCGGCTCCGACCTTCCGACTTTCGTCTTCGCCAGACACGCAGACCGTTCGTCCGGCCCTTTCATCGACTGCTTAGACGATACGGACGGATGCGCTAGCGTGCGAGAATGGCCACTGACGACCTTCCCCTTCTAGCATTCCCTGATGTCTCAACCTTTGAATCCTGGCTGGCGGCGCAACCGGGAGACGCGCCCGGCGCCTGGTTGCAATTCGCCAAGCGAGGCGCACCCGAAGCCACCATCAGCAAGTCCGACGCTATCGATTGCGCGCTCGCCCACGGCTGGATCGATGGGCAGCTCGGTCGGGTGGACGAACATTACTTCAAAACCCGCTTCACGCCGCGCAAGCCCAGGAGCGCTTGGTCGCAAGTGAACCGTGAGCGCGTGGAGCGGCTCTTCGACGCTGGACGCATGACGCCACGGGGCCAGCTGCAGGTGAACCAGGCCAGGGCCGACGGCCGGTGGGCGGCCGCTTATGCGCCTCAAGGGCAAGCCACGCCCGACGCAGACCTGCAGGGAGCCTTAAACGCGGAGCCCGCGGCGCGGGCCCTCTTCGACGGGTTGGATTCGGCCAATCGGTACGCCGTGCTCTATCGCGTTCACCAAGCCAAGACGCCGGAGCGGCGCGCAGCGAAAATTGCCGAACTCGTCGACAAGCTCGCGCGCGGAGAGACATTTCACCCTCGCCGCGCTCGTCGGAGCAAATAGACTCCGTAAAACTTCCCATCTCGGCGCCTGGATAGGCCTACAGCCGCATTCAATTATCGGGCTGAAGACCTGTTCAAGGCCACAGCAGCACGTATGAGCGTCTTGAACGCATCCTCATCGACTTCATCGGCCTCATGCAAATCTATCGCGCGCCTGGTGTTGCCTTCAAGGCTGGAGTTGAACAGACCTGATGGGTCCTCGAGCGAGGCGCCCTTGGCGAAAGTCAGCTTCACGACGCTCTTGTACGTCTCGCCGGTGCAGATAATTCCATGGTGAGACCACACCGGAACGCCTCTCCACTTCCACTCCTCGACCACTTCGGGGTCCGTCTGCTTGATGAGCGCGCGGACATGGGAGAGCGTCTTGCCCCTCCAGTCGTCCAGTTCCTCGATCCTCGCGTCGATCAGCCGAGAAGGGGATTCGCCGTTGGTCGTTGCGCCCTGTTTCATATTGTTTGCAGCTCCTTCGGCTGTCTTATCTTGCGGCGGGTAGGACCTGCTCTGACAACTCAAGCGCGTCGTCAACTTCGATGCCGAGATAGCGGAGGTCGCCCCCGCCCGCCCTACCCCTTCGCCCGGTCCACCGTCTCCACCGGCGGGCACGCCCGCAGCGCCGCCGCGATCAGCGTCAGGTGCCGCGCGTCGCGCACCTCGACATCGAAGTCGACGTCGAAGAAATCGCCCTGGCGGTGGTGCATGCGCATGTTGACGATGTTGCCGCCGGCCTCGCCGATGATGGTGCAGACCTGGCCCAGCACGCCCGGCGCGTCGCGGATGGTGGCGAGCAGCTTGGTGGTCGACAGGGTCGCCTGCTCGGCCTGGGCCGTCCAGTGCATGTCGCGCCACAGGTCGTCGCGATCCTCGAACTCGGCCAGCACGGCGCAGTCGATGGTGTGCACCGCCACCAGGTTGTCGTCCTGGGCGATGCCGACGATGCGGTCGCCCGGCACCGGGTTGCAGCAGTCGGCGAAGTGGATCACGGCGCCGGACGCGATGCCCGCCCCGCGCACGAAGGAGCGGGCGTTGGGGCCGTCCTCGATCCGGCGGCGTTCCGAAGCAGCGGCCCGCTCGTCCGCCTTCAGGCCGGGGAAGACGGTCTCCAGCACCTGGGTGGCGCCGACGCGGCCCCGGCCCACGGCGATGAACAGCTCGTCCTCGCTGGCCACGCCGAAGCGTTCGAGCATGCCCTTCAGCTGCACGTCGGCCCGCGACTTGCCGGCCCGGGCGAAGGTCTCGTCCACCGAGGCGCGGCCCAGGCGGCCGAATTCCTCGCGTTCGCTCTGGCGGATGTGCCGGCGGATCGCCGAGCGGGCGCGGCCGGTGACGGTCAGCGAGCCCCATTCGGTCCAGGCCACTGGCTTGGGGCCGCGGATGATCTCGACCACGTCGCCGTTCTGCAGCGTCGTGCGCAGCGGGCGCAGCTCGCCGTTGATCTTCACCCCGGCGGTGGTGTCGCCCACGTCGCTGTGCACGGCATAGGCGAAATCCAGGGGCATGGCGCCGCGCGGCAGGCCGATCACCCGGCCCTTGGGCGTGAACACGAACACCTGGTCGAGGAACATCTCCAGCTTGGCGTGCTCGACCAGCTCCTCGGCGTCGCCGCCGTGCTCCAGCACCTGGACCAGGTGGCGCAGGTTGATCAGGGGGTCGCGCCCGCCCTCGGCCTCGGCGGCCTCGGCGTCGAAGCCGTAGGAGGCGTCCTTGTAGCGCCAGTGGGCGGCCACGCCCTCCTCGGCGATGCGGTCCATGGCCTCGGTGCGGATCTGCATCTCGATGCGCATGCCCTTGGGCCCGACGATGGTGGTGTGCAGCGAGCGGTAGTTGTTGCGCTTGGGCGTGGAGATGAAGTCCTTGAACCGCTCGGGCACCGACGACCAGGCCCGGTGGATCACCCCCAGCGCCCGGTAGCAGTCGTCCTCGGTGTCGACGATCACCCGGAAGGCGTAGATGTCCGACAGCTGGGAGAAGCCGATCGACTTGCGCTGCAGCTTGCGCCAGATCGAATAGGGGTTCTTCTCGCGGCCGTAGACGCGGGCCGGGACGCCCGCCCCTTCCAGCCGCGACGAGATTTCGCCGCTGACCACGGCGACGGCGCCGCCCTGGGCGGCGCGCAGGGACTCCAGCCGGCGCACGATGGCGTTGCGCGCCATCGGGTTCATGTGTTCGAAGGCCAGCTCTTCCAGCTCGCTGCAGATGCGGTGGCAGCCGATCGAGCGGGCCAGGGGCGCGTAGATGTCGAGCGTCTCGCGGGCGATGCGCTCGCGCTTGTCCGGGCTCTTGATGAACCCCAGGGTGCGCATGTTGTGCAGTCGGTCCGCCAGCTTGACCATCAGGACGCGCACGTCCTTGGAAATGGCCAGGATGAATTTGCGCAGGTTCTCGGCCTGGCGCACGTGCTCGGCGTTGAGCTCCAGGCGCGACAGCTTGGTGACGCCCTCGACCAGCTCGCCGATCTCCTCGCCGAACATCTCGTCGATCACCGCCCGGGTGGCCGGGGTGTCCTCGATCACGTCGTGCAGCAGGGCCGTGACGATGGTGGCGGTGTCCAGCCGGTAGTCGGTCAGGATGCCGGCCACCTCGATCGGGTGGGCGAAATAGGGATCGCCCGAGGCGCGGGTCTGGGTGCCGTGCATGCGCATGGCGTAGACGTAGGCGCGGTTGAGCAGGGCCTCGTCGGCGGTCGGGTCGTAGCTTTTGACCCGGTCGATCAGCTCATACTGGCGCAGGAATTTCGGGCGCGGGACGGCCTTCGCCGGTTCGATGGCGGGAACGGGCGCCGCCGCCGGGGCGTCGGAAGCCGGCGGTGCGGTCGCAGGGAGGTTGGCGACGGCCGTTTCGGCCGTCTGGAGCGTGAGTGCGTCTGATCCTTTGGAGATCAGTAGCGCTCCTCCTGCCCGCCGTCGCGGTCGCTCTGCAGAGCACGAACAAGCTCTTGTTCGCTCATGTGCATGTGCTGCGGATCGGCCAGCAGGGCGAGGGTCTCGGCCTCTTCCTCGGCTTCCGACCGCTCGTCGACGCGTTGCAGCGTGCCGATCAGGGTTTCCTTCAGGCCTTCGGCGTCGATCACGTCGTCGGCGATCTCGCGCAGGGCCACCACCGGGTTCTTGTCGTTATCCCGATCGACCATGATCTGGGCGCCGGCCGAGACCGCGCGGGCGCGGTGGGCGGCGAGCAGCACGAGGCTGAAACGGTTCGGAACCTTCTGAACGCAATCTTCGACAGTGACGCGGGCCATGGAGTCTCTCGGTGGTGAATAGAACAAAATAGGCGACCGGGACCGTTGTGGCAACGCCGAGCGGCTAAATTGCGACGGGCGCGTCTATTGAGGCACGGCGTCGCGGCCGATGGTTGCGGTCTGGGCCAGGGCCTGCGCCGTAGCATTCAAAACCGGATGACGCCAGTGCGGCGCGATCTCGGCCAGCGGCGCCATCACGAAATAACGGTCGGCGGCGCGCGGGTGCGGCAGCGCCAGCGCCGGGCTGTCGACGATCTGGCGGCCCAGGGCGATCAGGTCCAGATCCAGCGTGCGCGGGGCGTTGGGCGATGCGCGCTCGCGGCCGAACCCCGCCTCGAGGCGATGCAGGGCCGCCAGCGCCTCGACGGCCGACAGGGCGGTGCGGGCCAGGACCACGCCGTTGAGGAACGGCGGGTCGGACGGGTCCGGCCAGGCGGCCGAGCGCCACCAGCGCGACACCCGCACCGGCTCGAAACCCAGCGCCGGCAACCGCTCCACCGCCGCCTGCAGGGCGGCCGCCACGGAGCTGTTTTCACCCGGCAGGTTGCCGCCGAGCGCGATCACCGCTAGCTGATCGGCATTGATCGGCTGGTCCATTGTCAGTCTCGGGATATTGCGCGCATGGCATTCTACGCGACCGACAGGATCGCCCTGTTCATCGACGGCGCCAATCTCTACTCGGCGGCCAAGGGCCTCAACATCGACCTCGACTTCAAGAAGCTGCTGGACGAGTTCCAGAAGCGCGGGGTGCTGGTGCGCGCCTACTACTACACCGCCATCGTGGAGAACGAGGACTATTCGCCGATCCGCCCGCTGGTCGATTGGCTGGACTACAACGGCTTCGCGGTCGTGACCAAGCCGGCCCGGGAATATACCGACGCCAGCGGCCGCAAGCGGCATCGCGGCGACATGAACGTCGAGCTCGCGGTGGACATGATGGAAATGGCGGCCAGCGCCGACCACATGGTGCTGTTCTCCGGCAACAGCGATTTCCACCGCCTGATCGAGGCGGTGCAGCGCAAGGGCGTGCGGGTGACGGTGGTCTCGACGCTGAAGTCGTCGCCGCCGATGGCCTCCGACGAGATGCGCCGCCAGGCGGACGCCTTCGTCGACCTGGCCGACCTGGCCGCCACCATCGCCCGGCCGCGCACCTCCTCCATGCCCCGCTTCCTGCAACCGACCCCGGAGCAGGATGATGACCGCTAGGCTGTCCCAGGTCGTCGCGGCCGATGTCCCCGAACCGCCGAGGGACTGTCCGCTGTGCCCGCGCCTGGTGCAATACCGCCGCGAGAACCAGGCGACCAATCCGGAGTGGTACAACGGTCCCGCCCCGTCCTTCGGCGATCCGCAGGCCCGTCTGCTGGTCCTGGGCCTGGCGCCCGGGCGCAAGGGCGCCAACCGTACCGGCCGGCCGTTCACCGGCGACTATGCCGGCAAGCTGCTCTACGAGACGCTCGACAAGTTCGGCTTTTCGCAAGGCCGGTTCGACGCCCGCGTGGACGACGGCGTGCGCCTGATCGACTGCATGCTGAGCAACGCCGTGCGCTGCGCCCCGCCGGGCAACAAGCCCCTGCCCGAGGAGGAAGCGACCTGCCGGCGGTTCCTGGCCGCGCGGCTGGCCGCCCTGCCCCGGCTCAAGGCCGTCGTCTGCCTGGGCGACGTGTCGCGGCGCAACCTGCTGAAGGCGGTCGGCATGAAGGCCTCGGCCGCCCCCGCGGGCCACGGGCTGCAGTTCCAGGCCGGGCCCTACCGCATCTTCTCCAGCTATCACTGCTCGCGGCTGAACACGAACACCGGCCGGCTGACCACGCCGATGTTCGAGGCGGTGTTCGCCGACGTCAGGGCCTATCTGGACGACCTTTGAGGTCCCCTAGAACGCCGCCCGCCAGCCGCCCAGCACGCCGAACGCCGCGGGCGCGTCGGCCCGGTTGCCCGGATTGCGGCTGGCCACGGCTTCCAGGCTGAGCGTCCCCGCCGCGCCCAGGCTCTGATCGGCGCGCAGCCGCAGGTCGACCTCGCGGCCGGAGGGGCTGGCGCTGAAGGTGCGCGTCGAGAAGGTGAGCGGATCGGACTCCTGCGCGGGGACGTCCGGCAGGACCGCGCTGAAGCGGCCCTGTTCGATCCTGAGCGGCTGGGACAGCGACAGGTGCACGCCGGTGCAGACCAGCCCCAGCGTCCGGCAATTGCCGTCCAGGCTCAGGCGCCAGGCGCTGCTCAGCGCCGGGCCGGCGGTCGACAGGAAGGCGCCTTGCAGCCGGGTGCGGCCAAGGCTGGCCTCCGCGGCGAAGTCCAGGCCGGGCGCCACCGGCCAGCGGCTGGAGGCGGACACGAAGCCCGTGCTGGACGGCAGCGCGAGGCCGGACCCCTGCGGCAGGTAGGAGCCCAGCGGCCCCAGGGGCTCGACCAGCTCCCCGGCGGTGAAGGTGGTCGACACCTGGCCGAGGCGGACATCCGCGCCGGCGCGGAAATAGTGCGAACCCTGCTGGCGCTGCATGCGGTCCGGGGTCAGCCGCTGGCCGGAGCCGGCCTCGGCAGTGAAGCGGAACGGCCCGCTGCGATAGGCGGCGCGCACCGCCTGATCCGGCTGGGCGACGGAGGTGAAGGGATCGATCGTCGCGGCGAAGAAGGGGTTGGCGAGGCCCGAGCCCTTCCAGGCCGTCAGGCTCAGCCCGCCATGATCGTAGGACACCGCCAGGTCGCCGCCTTGCGGGTTGGACAGCATCCAGTGGAAGCGGGTGGAAGGATCGAGCTGGCCGTTGGCCAGGGCCGCCGAGACATGCAGCCGGCCCTGGGCGAAGGACGGCAGGTCCATGTCGGCGCTGCGCGTGATGCTCGCCGGCTCGGGCGAGATGATCGAGGCGCCCGTCGAACGGTAGCCCTGCGCCAGGTTGACCACGAACAGGCGATTGTAGAAGTCGCGGCCGGCCGTGGTCAGCCCGCCCCCGTTGGCGATGGCGTCCCCGATGGCGGTGGCGACGAACGCGCCCGGTGTCGCGGTGACCGCCACGGCGGCGCCGCTGGCCGAGGCCACGGTCAGCGCCCCGACCGGCTGGAAGGCCCTCTGCAGGTCCAGCGCGCCGCGCCCGTAGGTGGCGTCGGTCCCCGGCGCGCCCAGGTCGTCGGCGGTGCGCCAGAGCAGGTCCACCACCTGGCGGCCGCTCATGGCGGGGAAGGCCTGCAGCAGCAGGGCCATGGCCCCGGCCACCGCCGGCGCCGCGAAGGAGGTGCCCGAGACGACCGAACAGTTGCCGCCGTTGTTGCAGCCGGTGACGATGCTGGCGCCGGGCGCCACCAGAAAGGCCCCCGCCGCGGCGCTGCCCGTATTGGAGAAGCTGGCCAGGGCGCCGGTCTTGTCGGTGGCGCCGGCGATGATGATCGATCCCGCGTAGCGCGGATCGACCCCGTAGCCGGAGGGCCAGTTGGCGTCGCCGTTGGCGCCGTTGCCGGCCGCTATGGCGAAGATCAGCCCCGCGTTGACGCCGCGCTGCAGGGCCTGTTCGAAGGTTGGGCCCAGGGCCGAGGCCTGTTCGCCGAACGACATGTTCACCACCTTCACCCCATGGGCGATGGCGTAGTCGATGGCATTGGCCGCCAGGGTCGCGCTGATGCAGTCGGTGCAGCTGCTGGACGTGGCGTCGGCGCGGATCGACAGGATGGTCGACTGGTAGGCCACGCCCACCGTGCCCTGCCCGTCGAAATTG
>JAQGII010000192.1 GCA_028291305.1 Caulobacteraceae bacterium | reverse complement strand
GGCCGAACTGGAGAAGCTGGACTTCGACACCCTGATCCCCGGCCACGGCGCCGCGCCGCTCAGCCGGGCCGAGTTCGAGGTTTCGCGCAAGAAGCTGGACCTGCTGATCGACCGGCTGCGCGCGGCGATCAAGGCCGGCGTGCCCAAGAGCGAGCTGCTGGCCGCGGTCAAGGTCGACGACCTGGGCCCGGGCTGGAGCATCAAGGACCAGAGCGACGAGTGGTCCCGGCCCGCGCGGCTCGACGGTCTCTACGCCGAACTATCCAAATAGGCGGAGCGGCTCCTTGGCCTCGGTCAGGGCCTTCAGGCGCAAGGGTGCGGGGCGTGGGCGCCGAACTTGACGGCGGCCACGCCGATATTGCCCGCCAGCGCGGCCTAGATGGATATCTTGGAGCCATCGGCCATGACGGCGCACGCCGGTGTGCGCCGTCCGGATCGGTTCCGGCAAGCCCGGGCGGGGATGGATGGTGCGGGCGAGAGGACTCGAACCTCCACACCTTGCGATGCCAGAACCTAAATCTGGTGCGTCTACCAGTTCCGCCACGCCCGCGTTGCGCGGGCTGCTTAACCCACCCGAGCGTCCGCGCCAACTGGAGCGGTCACTTCTTGCCCTGCTTGTCGAGGCGCGCGGCCTGCTCAGCCTGCGAGGGATCGGTATTCAGCTGGTATTCCGGCTGGCTCGGATTGTCGTCCCGCAGGGTCGCCGCGTACATCCCGGCCCTCAAGCGGGCGACGGCGTCGAATCTCTGCTTCTCCACACCCGTCAGGGCGCGCAGGGCGTTGACCACCGCCTGGCTGCAGGCCTTGTCCTTTTCCTTGCACGGGTGGGCGAGCAGCCTGGCCCTGGACCGTCCGGCGGCTCTCCCGCGGGCTGGGCGAAGGCGGCCGAGGCTGCGCATGCGGCGGCGGCCAAGCTCAGCAGGACCGGAATGTGTCTGCGCGTCGCGCTCTCAAGACGGACGGCGCCCGCCTCTGCGGGCGCGTGCGACGCAAGGTAGGAGCGCGCGCGCCCTTTTCGCAACGCTCGACATGGCATCCCCGCGCTTTGGACTTGGACGCGTCGGGGCGCCATGACATAAGAACGCTCTTTCGCCGCCCCCGGGTCCCCGTCGATCCACACGGGCGGCGCTCATGTTTTAAGACCAGACAGGAGGGCGGCGCCGGTCCCACACGGGTGCGGCGGCCGCTCTGGAAACGCAAAGATGTCCATTCAGATCGTTGAAAAATCAGGCGACGGCCTTAGCCGCGTCTTCGGTGTCACGGTATCGGCCAAGGAGCTGAACGAGCGCGCCGAGGCGCGCATCACCGAGATCAGCCCGCAGATGCAGCTGAAGGGCTTCCGCCCCGGCAAGGTGCCGCCGGCGCACGTGCGCCGCCTCTACGGCAAGTCGATCATGAGCGAGATCATCGACCAGACGCTCAACGAGTCGACCCAGAAGGCCATCGACGACGCCAAGGTGCGCCCGGCGACCCAGCCGGAGATGCGGCTGGACTCGGACATGGACAAGGTCCTGGCCGGCAAGGAGGACCTGACCTACGAGATTCAGGTCGAGGTGATGCCGGACTTCACCCCGGTCGATCCCAAGACCCTGTCGCTGACCCGCCCGGTCTATGCCGCGCCGGACAACGAAGTGGACAACATGCTGCGCCAGCTGGCCCAGCAGAACCGCACCTACGAGCCGCGCGCCGGCAAGGCCGCCAAGGCGCAGGACGGCGACATGGTCGTGGCCGACTTCGTGGGCCGCATCGACGGCGAGGCCTTCGAAGGCGGCACGGCGCAGGATTCCCAGATCGTGGTCGGTTCGGGCCAGTTCATCCCCGGCTTCGAAGAGCAGCTCATAGGGGCCAAGGCCGGCGACACGGTCATGGTCAAGGTCAGCTTCCCCGACGACTACCAGGTCGACACCCTGAAGGGTAAGCCGGCCGAGTTCGAGACCACCATCAAGGACGTGCGCGCTCCGGCCGAGAGCGCCATGGACGACGCCTTCGCCGAAAAGCTGGGCCTGGCGTCGATGGACGCCCTGCGCGGCGCCGTCCGCGCCCAGATCGAGCAGCAGTACTCCAACCAGTCGCGCTTCAAGCTCAAGCGCGCTCTGCTGGACGTGCTGGACGCCCAGCACGACTTCCCGCTGCCCCCGCGCATGGTCGAGGCCGAATTCGCCTCCATCTGGCAACAGGTGCAGAACGACAAGGCCTCCGGCGGCCTGCCCGACGACGACGCGGGCAAGTCCGACGAGGAGCTGCAGGGCGAATACCGCAAGATCGCCGAGCGCCGCGTGCGCCTCGGCCTGGTGCTGGCCGAGATCGGCCGCGCGGCCAATGTGACCATCACCGACCAGGAGCTGTCCGAGGCGGCGCGCCAGGAAGCCATGCGCTACGGGCCCCAGGCCCAGGAAGTGTTCGACTACCTGCGCAAGAACCCCCAGGCCCAGGCCCAGCTACGCGCGCCGATCTATGAGGACAAGGTCGTCGACCTGATTTTCAGCCAGGCCAAGGTCGAGGACAAGCCCGTCTCCAAGGACGAGCTGATGCAGGACGACGAGTTGCCGGAATCCTACGGCGGCGACAAGAAGCCGGCCAAGAAGGCGGCCAAGGCAAAGGCGGAGCCCCAGGCCGAGGCGACGGAAGCCAAGGCCGAAGCCAAGCCCAAGGCGGCCAAGCCCGCCAAGGAAGAAGCCCCCGCCGAAAAGGCCGCCAAGCCGAAGGCGGCCCCCAAGGCCAAGAAGTAGGCTTCGCGAAAAATCACAGACGGGAAGGGGAGGGCGAAAGTCCTCCCCTTTTTCGTTGCGGGCCACCCCGACCTCGATCCGAGGAGCGATAGTTGGCCCGTCGTCGGTCAAAATCATACGGCGCGGCTTGGGCGGCCGGACGATGACGCAGTCAACCGGGCGGCTCAGCCTGATCTCCGCCCTTGCGGCGCGCGCACCGGCAAAAGCCATCGCCGCCCCCTGACGCGGCGGCGCGACAGGCGGTGTCCGGGCAGACGCCGAAACAAGGCGACCAAGCGGTGGCTGGTGCGTTTGAGCTTGATGGACGATGGCCTGCACCCGGCTACGGCGCAGCGAGCTTTCCTGGGCAGCGCCCCGGCAACGAAATCCCATGTGCTGGTGGCGAGTTGCGTCTGCATTCTCAGCGTCGTCACCGTTCTGGCCGTCGCGCCCTTCTCACGGGTCGCGCTGCCGGTCCTTCTCGGCTTCATACCAGCCTCCGAAGCCGCGCTGTGGATTTGCGACGCCCTCACCGCGGTGCTGTTGCTGGCCCAATTCCGCCGCTCGCGATGGCCGTCGATCCTGGTGCTCGCATCGGGCTACCTGATGAGCACCTTTATCATCCTGCCCCATATCGTGGTCTACCCGGGCACGTTCTCGCCGACCGGCGCATTTGGCGGGAACGGACTGACGATAGCTTGGCTTTCCGTGTTCTGGCTGGGGCTCTTCCCCCTGTTTGTCCTGGCGTACAGCACGACCGCAAGGATCGAGAGGCGGCTCGCCATCCGGTTGAGGCGCCCAGACGCCGCGATCGTGACCGCTATCGGCCTGGTGCTCGCGCTGGTGATCTGCGCCGTTTGGCTGGCCACGCACCCGGTGGGATTGCTGCCGGTCATCGAGGCGGTCAATTTCCCTCATCGGGGACGCGGCGTCGGACTCGTTTTGCTGTTCATCACCGCGTCGGCGATGCTTGTTCTGCTGCGCAACTGGCGGCGCACCGTGCTGGACGTCTGGCTGATGGCCGTCCTGTGCTCGTGGTTCTGCAACATCGCCGTCAGTGCGGCCCTCAGCGGGGGCCGATACGACGTCGGCTGGTACGCGGGGCATGCGTTCGCCCTTGCGGCGGGGGCCCTTCTGCTGATCGTTCTGATGCTCGATCTCGGCCGTCTCTATGACCAGCTCGAGGATGCCCTGGATGAGGCGCGCGCCCGCAACGAAGCTCTCGTCAGGTCCCGCGAGGAGCTGCTTCGCGTGCAGCGGCTGGAGGCGATCGGCCAGCTTACCGGCGGGATCGCGCATGACTTCAACAATATCCTGACGGCGGTCATCGGATGCCTGGAGATGATCGATCGCCGGCCCGCCGAAACCGATCGCGTCCTGCAGCTTTCGCGGCACGCCATAGCCGCCGCCGACCGGGGAGCGCAGCTGATCAAGCAGCTTCTCACCTTCTCCCGCAGACAGAACCTTCACCCGGAAGTCCTGGACGCCAATACTGCCCTTCTTGAGCTTCGAGCACTCACGTCCAAGGCGCTCGGGGAACGCATCGATCTCTCCTTTGACCTGGAAGAGCGGCTCGATGTGATCTGCGTGGATCCGGCGGAGTTTCACGCCTGCATCCTGAACCTCATCAGCAATGCCGGGGACGCGATGCCGGAGGGAGGGGCCGTGCACGTCAAGACGCGCAACGTCGAGGCTCCGCTGGCCGCCCAGCACGGCCTGAATCCCGGGAAATACATCCTGATCTCCATAGCGGACACCGGCCAGGGCATGGATCCAGCGACGCTGGCGCGGGCGTTCGAGCCGTTCTTCACTACCAAGGAAGTTGGCAAGGGCACGGGTCTGGGACTGAGCCACGTGCATGGGTTCGCGCAGAGCGCGGGAGGCGCCGCGGAGATCACCTCCGTACCGGGCGAGGGCGCGACGGTCTGTCTATGGTTGCCGAGCTCAACAGCCATCGCCTCGCCGTCTCCTGGGAGCAAGCCGATCGACAGCAGAGCCCGCAGCGCCCGGGTCCTTCTGGTCGAGGACGATCCCGACGTCAGGGCCACGACCGCCGATTGCCTAAGGGAGGCAGGCTATCAGGTCATGACCGCCCCCGACGGCGATGCGGCGCTTGCGGTTGTGCAGGGTTCGGACGCCATCGATATTCTCCTGTCCGATGTGGCCATGCCCGGAACCTACAACGGCCTGCAGCTCGCCACCGAAGCGCTGAAGCTTCACGGTGATCTCAAGATCCTGCTGATTTCCGGCTATTCCGGTGCGCTGCTCGAAAGCCGCGGCGACATCAGCGCCTTCCCGGCCTTGAGCAAGCCGTACCATCGCGAGGAGCTGTTGAGACGGCTCGATCAACTCTGGCATGAGCCCCGGCCGCAAGATCGGGACCTCGGCTAGACTAAGGCCGCCACGGTCGTTGGCCGACCTGCGCGCCAGACAATCTGGGTCCCGGCGGTCGCCGAGATGAGCGGATAACAGGGGGTCGCGACGACGCGCCCACAGACTTAACCATTTCCGCGCCTTGCGCCGCCGCCCTGGGCGCGCCTATCTAGGGACAGGCGGGCGTCTTCCCGCCGCCTTATCCAAACAGGGTCATTCCATGCGCGACCACCAAGCCACCATGCTCAACCTCGTTCCGATGGTTGTTGAGCAGACCAGCCGCGGCGAGCGCGCCTTCGACATCTTTTCGCGCCTGCTCAAGGAACGGATCATCTTCCTGAACGGCCCGGTCGAAGACGGCATGTCCGCCCTGATCTGCGCCCAGCTGCTCTTCCTGGAGTCCGAGAACCCCAAGAAGGAGATCGCCATGTACATCAACTCGCCGGGCGGGGTGGTGACCTCCGGCATGGCGATCTACGACACCATGCAATACATCCGCAGCCCGGTTTCCACCGTCTGCATGGGCATGGCCGCCTCCATGGGCTCCTTCCTGCTGATGGCCGGGGAGAAGGGCAGCCGCATCGCCCTGCCCAACGCCCGCATCATGGTGCACCAGCCCTCGGGCGGCTTCTCGGGCCAGGCTTCGGACATCGAGCGCCACGCGCAGGACATCATCAAGACCAAGCGCAAGCTGAACGAGATCTACGCCAAGCACACCGGCCAGCCGATCGAGGTGATCGAAGCCACGCTCGACCGCGACCATTTCCTGACTGCGGACGAGGCCAAGGACTTCGGCCTGATCGACCATGTCTACGCCAGCCGCGAAGCGGCCGAGGAAGGCGCCAAGGGCTAGGGCCTGCCCTTGAAGATGCGGTAGCCCTTGATCTCGGCGATCTTCAGCATCTCGCGGTCGCCGGAGGTGTCGCCGTAGGCCGCGGCCAGGGCGACGTCCTCGCCGAGGGCTTCCTGCAGCCGCCGGACCTTCTCCGGCCCGCGGCAGTTGGACGACTCGAACCGGCCGGTGATCCGGCCGGTCTCGTCGACCGCCAGTCGGGTGCCGATCAACAGATCGGCGCCCAGGCCACGGGCGAAGGGCTGCACGGTGATCTCGGGCGAGGCGGTGACGATCACCATCAGGGCGCCCTGGCTGCGCCAGTTGCGCCAGGCCTGCACGGCGTCGGGCCGGAACATCGACTGGGCGTGCTGCACGGCGAAGCGTTCGGCGTCGGCGGCCAGGTCCTCCGCGCTCATGCCACCCAAAAATCGGGCGGCGGCCGCGGCTTTCAGTCGCCCCCTGTCGCGGTGGATGGCGTAGGCGACGATATGGGGTAGGAGCAGCAGCAGGCCGGTGAAATAGCGTAACGGCCCAGCTTTCCAGGCCAGGAAAGCTGTGAAACTGTCGCGCGTGGTTAGGGTGCCGTCGAAATCGAACGCCACAACGGACCGTTCGCCGAACTGGCGGGGAGGCTCAAGCGTTCCCATGTTTCGTAAAAGCCCCGAGCGTCCGAACGAGCTTGTGATCGCGACGACAATCGGGGAATGTCAAGGTTTAGACAACTTGCGGCGCGTACTCTGGTCGGATGTCCCCGAACCGCAGAATCGGCCGGGACTGTCTAATGCGAGGCGCGGCCTGACGAAAAACGCCTCGTCGGAGAGTGAGACGCGATCATGACTAAAGCCGCGAGCGGCGATT
>JAQGII010000191.1 GCA_028291305.1 Caulobacteraceae bacterium | reverse complement strand
GGCCGAACTGGAGAAGCTGGACTTCGACACCCTGATCCCCGGCCACGGCGCCGCGCCGCTCAGCCGGGCCGAGTTCGAGGTTTCGCGCAAGAAGCTGGACCTGCTGATCGACCGGCTGCGCGCGGCGGTCAAGGCCGGGGTGCCCAAGAGCGAACTGCTGGCCACGGTCAAGGTCGACGACCTGGGCCCGGGCTGGAACATCAAGGGCCAGGGCGACGAGTGGTCCCGGCCCGCGCGGCTCGACGGTCTCTACGCCGAACTGTCCAAATAGGCGGAGCGGCGGGGGCGGGGGCGGTAGGAGTCCGCTGTCCCGGGCGCCAGACGGCCGGAGGATCGGCCTGGATATGCAAGCTGACAACGATCGGCGCCGCAGCGTCGTACCGCCGTATTGACAGCAAAGCTGGAACGATAACCTTTGAGCGCCCACCAGCGCCGCAGATTGTCCAACCCATGTCCGATAGCCAGCCCGTGGATGCGGGCACGTCGCTTTTGGCAACCGCATCGGCGGGAAAACCGGAGCGCCGATTGGCCGTCGTGGTGATTACGGCGTCCTTCCTTTGCCTGGCGGCGATGGCTCCGTTCGCCACGACCCAGCTGGTCAAGCTCACGGCCTTCATTCCCGCCTATGAATCCGCTTTGGCCATCAACGAGCTGATCACCGCGGTCCTGCTGTTCGGCCAGTTCGTTCGCCTGCGCACCACGGCTGTCCTGGTCCTCGCCTCCGGCTACCTGCTCAACACCGTCTTGATCGTGGCCCATGCCCTGACGTTCCCGGACGTTTTTTCCCACACCGGCCTGCTGGGGGCCAAAGCGCAGACCTCGGCGTGGCTCTACGTTTTCTGGCATGGCGCATTCCCCCTTTGCGTCCTCGCCTACGCGCTCCTGTCAGGCCGGCCGGGGGCTGAAGCCCGGATCGTCAGGGGCAGCGTCGGCCGGGCGGCGGCGGTCGCGGCCGCATCGGTCCTGGCCCTGGCGCTGGCGCTCGTGCTGCTGGCAACGCTCGGGCACGACCTGCTTCCCAGGTTGATGATCAACAGCAGCTATGCCCGCATGGTGGAGATCGGCGTGAGTCCGGCCCTCGTGGTCCTGACCCTTGCCGCCCTGGCGGCCATGTGGCGCAGGCGCAGCGCCGCGGTCCTGGATCTCTGGCTGATCGTCGTCCTCTGCGTCTGGGTTTGCGACGTGACGATGAGCGCCGTCATCGGCTCCTCGCGCTACGACCTCGGCTGGTACGGCGGGAGGCTGTTTGGTCTGTTGGCCGGCAGCTTCGTCCTCGCGGCGCTGCTGCTGGAACTCAACAGGCTCTATGGGCGCCTGGCGGCGGCGCTGCGCGTGGCCGAGGCGCGCAATGTCGAACTGGTCCGCTCCCGGGAGGAGCTGACGCGGGTCCAGCGCCTGGAGGCCGTGGGTCAATTGACCGGCGGCATCGCCCATGACTTCAACAACCTGCTGACCGCGGTCATGGGCAATCTGGAGATGATCAGGCGCGCCCCGGACAATGCGTCGCGGGTCGTCCGCCTGGCCGAGAACGCCACCAAGGCGACCCAGCGCGGCGCCCAGCTCGTGCAGCAGCTTTTGACCTTCGCCCGCAAGCGACGTCTCCACCCCGAAGTGTTCGATCCGAACGGCCTCCTCTACGATTTCGAGCAGTTGTTTCGCAGGGCGGCCGGCGATGTCGTCGCCGTATCGCTGGACCTGGTGGAGGGGGTGCATCCCGTCCAGGTGGATGCGGCGGAGTTTCAAAGCGCGGTGCTCAATCTCGTGGCCAACGCCCGTGACGCCATGCCCGACGGCGGCTCGTTGCGGATCAGCAGCGGCAACGTCGAGTTGGATGCGGCATACTGCCAGGCCAATTCAGAAGTGAACGCCGGCCCCTATGTTCTGATCGCCGTCGCCGACCAGGGCGCGGGGATGGACGCCGAGACACAGGCGCGGGTCTTCGAACCCTTCTTCACCACCAAGGGGCCGGGCCTCGGCACGGGCTTGGGCCTTAGCCAAGTTTACGGCTTCGCCAAAAGCGCGGGCGGGCATATCCAGATTCAATCCGAGATCGGAGCCGGCACGACGGTGAAGCTTTTTCTGCCCAGGACCGCCGGGCGCCCGTCACCCGCTCCCAGCGTCGGCTCCATGCCCCTCAGGCCTGCTCTCGACGGGGAGACGATCCTGGTTGTCGAGGACGATCCCGACGTCATGACGACCGCTGCGGAGAGCCTGGTCGACCTGGGCTACCGGGTGATCACCGCACGCGACGCACGCGAGGCCCTGGCCATCCTCCGATCCGAGCCGAGGATCGACATACTCTTTTCGGATGTGGTGATGCCCGGCGGCATGAACGGCGTGCAGCTCTCCCTCGAAGCCCAGCGGGAGCGCCCCGACCTGAAGATCCTGCTGACCTCGGGCTATACCGGCGCCTCGCTCGACCAACACGGCGTGCCGGCCGACCTGCCGCTTCTCGGCAAGCCCTATCGCCGCGAGGAATTGGCCGAGAAGCTCAGGCTCGTGATGCAGAACTAGGCGGGCGAAGCGGGTTTTGCAGAACCACTCGCGGCGGCTTCACGCCGCCCGGAGCCATTGGCGAGGCGCGCGGCGGGCGACGTGCAACTCGCGGTGACTGCCGTGCATGCACTTCTCCACCACGTATCCATGAAGCTGCAGCAGGCCATGGATCAGGTCGGGTCCGAGGCCTTCGTCAGTGTTCGGAAGATGGGACCGGAAAAACAGGACCCCGCCCTCCCGGACGTGGGGACCGGTCGCCAAAAGGCGGGCGAGCGCGGGCTCGTCGCAGGTGTGCGCGATGATAAGCGCATCGGCTTCTTCATGCGGCCCGCCGGAGCCAGGCTTCACGTAGCCGACCCGCTCAAAGCCGTGCCGGCAGAGCCAGAGAAGAGCGGACAACCCGCTGGGGCCGGTCACGCGGATGAGGCTGGATTTGCCGACCCGGACCCCTTCGAGCAGCGATAGGAGGGGGTCGGAGCTCAGCAGGCCGGTGGAATATTCTTGGGTCATCGAAACACGAAACTCCGGTAGCGCTGCGGCGCCTAGGGCGCCTTGACCTCAGCATTGTCGCGCGATCGACCGTAAAGGTTCGATACGAGAGGTGAGCTGGGGCATAAGCGAAGCATCAAGGCTGGCCGATTGCCGGCCACGGCGTCAGGGCGGCGGAACCTTCACCTGGGGTCGCCGGCGGACGCCTGTTCAAGGCTGTGGGCTTCTTGCGAAATACGCTCCGAACGGGCGTCGGCCTTGCCAGGCGGTTTCACCGCCGCGGCGATCAGCAGGATGACCAGGATCGCCGCGGCGACGATCGGACGCGTCGGACTGATGCGAGACCTTTGAATGGGCATTGGACAAATCCGTGCAGGAGGTCGCCCGGCCAGCGATGTGCGGCCGGGCTCCGTCAGGGTTGAAGGCCGTCCGCGGACCCAAGCGGGCCGCGTCCCGCCCCTTAGAACAGCAGTCCGGTTTCGATCAGGCCGCGGGTCTGGCTCTTGGCGTTGCCGTCCAATCCGAAGGCGGCTGCGGGCGCGGTGTCGGAAGCCGAGGTGTAGGAGAGCTCGGCCCGGACGAAGTAGACCTTGTAGACAAAGGTCGGGGTCACGGTGAACGACCAGGCCTTGCTGCCCGGGCCGTAGAGCACGCTTTCCGAACCGTCCGCCTGCGAGCCGGAGGAGGAGATGTACTCGACGCGGGCGGGCAGGCTGAAGCCGGCCAAGGGCGACTTGGCGTCGAACGTGTAGGTGGCCAGCAAGGCGCCGCCGACCGTGCTGACCTGTTTGCCGGCGCCGATCGCGGGGATCCTGGGGATCGAGGTGTATTGGAAGTAGGGGGTGAACGACCACGGCCCGGCGGTGTGCGTGTAGATCAGGTTGTAGATCGACTCGTTGTTCAGATAGGTCGGCGTGGCGAAGCTCGACACCCTTGAGGTCTTGGTGTTCCCGCTGGCGGAGAAGACCAGGATGTTGGCCGGATTGATGGTCCAGGTCGCGGCGCCCGAAACCGTATTGTACTGGTTCGAGTAGAAGCCGTCGTTCCACGACAGCGAGAAGGCCCACGGGCCGGTGGAGTAGTTGGCCTGCACGCCACGGCTGACAGCGGGCTCCTGGCCCCACAGCAGGCCGCGCTCGATGTTCGAGTTCTCGAAGGAGAAGGTGTACTCGGAGCCGATCAGGGTCGGCAGCTTGCCCACTTCCACGGAGAAGTTGCCGGTGGGGGCCAGCTTGACGAAGGCTTGGGGCACGACGCCGTAGGCGGCATTGGTCATCGTGGTCGACTTGAGATAGGGCGCGCCCAGCGCCGGCAGGGCGTAGTCCCCGACCTGAACGAAATACTCCAACAGGCCGTCGGGCTTGTTGATCATGATCTGGGCGTTGCTGATGTCCGCCTGCGAGGACAGGTCGCCCGGGACGTGGTGGCCCTGCGCCAAGGCGATGCCGGTCAGGGCGCCGGTGACATAGACCTTGTTGCCGAACGGACCGAGGTCGAAGCTCATCGGGTTGGCGTTGGCGGCCAGCGGCGCCGTCATCGCCGGAAGCAGGGTTGGCGCGGCCGAGGCGCCCGGCGGTGAAGCAGCCTGATCCTGCGCGAGGGCCGCGCCTGCGGGCAGCGAGAGCATGGCTGAGGCGAACAGCGCGACGATGCGTCGATCCATGATTTTTCCCCTGTCGTCATCAGCCCCGGCGAATGCGAACTCGCATTCAAACAGCCGGCGGCGATCCAGCATCAGGTACGATTGGGAGGCGTAAGGATGCCATATGGCAGACGACGGGAAGCATCAACGAAGCATAAGGACGCCGAACCAGCCGGCGTCGCGCCTACAATTACCCGCACCTGCACGGACGCTCTTAGAGCAGCGTGCCGTGCAGAAGGACGAGGGCCACGTTGAAGTAGATGATAAGCCCCATCACATCGACCAGGGTCGCGACGAAGGGCGCCGATGCGCTGGCGGGGTCAAATCCCAGGCGTTTGAGGAGGAAGGGCAGCATCGATCCGCTCAGGGTCCCGAACGTGACGATGCCGACCAGGCCGATGCCGACGGTCAGGGCGATCAGCGGCCAGTGGACGCCGTAGTCGTAGATGCCCAGCTTCTGCCACAGGCCGATACGCGCCATGCCGATCAGGCCCAGGATCGCGCCCAGGCTGAGGCCCATGGGCGCCTCCCGAGCAGCCACCCGCCACCAGTCGCGCAGGCGCAGCTGGTCAAGGCGTGGCCAAGCTGAAATCCACATCGATCCTTTATGCCGAGGGGGCGTATGTTTCCATTCCCTTGGATTGAAGCAGACACGTCCATGACCAGCGACATTGCGGTCCCATCCGCCCCGCCTGAGCGGGATGCAGCAGCGGGCTCAAATCCTGAGGGGCTGAGGCAGTCTTCTCCCGCGCTTGGCTATGGCCTGAGCCTGCTTCTGGTAGCGGCGGCGACCATCGTCGCCTTCGTCGTCGAGCACATCGTGCCCG
>JAQGII010000187.1 GCA_028291305.1 Caulobacteraceae bacterium | reverse complement strand
CGCGCGGGACAGGCGCAGGGCCGTGTCGGGGCTCAGCGCCGTCTGGCCGGCCACCAGCCGCTCGATGCGCGTGCGCGGCACGCCCATGGCCTTGGCCGTGGTCGGCGCCTTCAGGCCCAGCGGCTTCATATATTCCTCCCAGAGGATTTCGCCGGGATGGATCGGGCGCTCGGGCTGAGGCGAGCGGCCTTCGGCGGCCGCGGCGTCGGCGCGGACATCGGCCAGGCTGACGGCGGCGTCGGCCATGCGCTGCCGGCGCTGATCATGGCGCAAGGACCCGGCCGGCTGTGCGCCGGACCCGGTCAGACCGTTCAGGAAGTCGGAAAACCTGGACATGGCGTGATGAAGCCCCGCCTCTTCATCGACCCCCTATAGATCAATGTTCGGCGAAGGTCACCATAGGCGCCGACGATGATGCTTTCTTGTATCACCTGCCGATACATGAGGCGGTGCGGCTCTAAATCATAGCGTTAGAGCACGTCGGGCGGCGAAACCGGTATCCACTTTCGCCTGACGTGCTCTAGCTTTTGGCCGACTTGCGGGCTTTGGCGATCGCCGCGGTCAAGGCGTCCATCTGGTTGCCCTCGACGAGGGTGTCGCCGACCACGAAGCTGGGGGTGCCCGTCGCGCCGACATCCAGGGCCAGGTCGTGCACGTCCTTCAGATGCTTGTCGTAGGCGGTCGAGGCCACGGCCTGGGCGGGATCGATGCCGTTGGCCTTCAGGGCCCGGGCGATGCCCTCGTCGTCCAGCGGCCGGGCGCTCATCATGGCGTCGTGGACCTGGACGTACTTGCCCGCGGCGGCGGCGGCCATGGCGGCCCGGGCCGCGCGCAGGGAAACGCCGATCTTGCCGTCCGAATCCGGCAGGATGGGGAACTCCTTGAACACGAACCGGATGTCCTTGTTGTTCTGGATCAGCCCCTTGATGTCCGGCAGCGCCGCCTTGCAGTAGGGGCAGCGGTAGTCGAAGAATTCCACCACCGTGACCTTGCCGTTCGGATTGGCGACGTAGTCGGCGGGATCGGCTTCCAGGGCGGCCTTCTTGCCGGCGATGGCGGTCGAGGCGGCGGCCAGGGCCTGGGTGCGGCGCTGCTGGTTCAGCTTGGCGCTCGCTTCCTCGAGCACCTCGGGATGCTTGAGCAGGTAGGCGCGCACCTGCTGGCCGAAGGCGTCGTCGCCGCGCGCGGTCTGGCCCGGCGCCCGGGAGCAGCCGGCGACAGCCAGGGCGAAGACGGCGGCCAGGACGATGGGTCGGATCAAGGCAAGGCTCCCGAGACGGACGAGGGTTATTATTGGCGCGCCATCGATTTCAGCTCTTCCTGCGAAGGCTGCGAGGCGAGCACGATGTCGGTCGCCCGGCGCCACTCGGACGTGTTCTTGGGCAGCAGTTCGCGCGCCCGCATGGCAAAGGAGCGGGCGTCCTTCATTTGGCCGAGGTTGAAATCCTGCTCGGCGATCGCCAGCCGCGCCCGACCGGCGTCGCCCTTGGCGTCATAAGCCTCCGCCAGCAGGCGCCAGGCCATGGCGTTGTCGTTTTCCGTTTCCAGCGCCTTGCGCAGGTGGACGATGGCGTCGTCCATCTTGCCCTTGTCTTCCTCGGCCACCAGCGACTGGCCGAGATTGATCTGCAGCAGCGGCGCGTCGGGCTTCAGCTCGACCGAGCGCCGGTGGGCGACCTCGGACTCCTTGGGCTTGCCGGACTCGAACAGGATCTGGCCCTTCAGCTCCCACAGGTAGGGGTTGGTGGGATAGTCGGCCAGCAGGGCGTCGGTCAGCTTCAGCGCGTGATCGGTCTCCAGCGCCCGGTAGTAGGCGATGGCCCGGGCGTAGCGGGCCGGGAAGCTGGTGTCGGTTTCCTTGTAGTCGACGAAGGTCTGGTTGGGCGCATTCATGAAGGCCTTCAGCTTGGCCACCATGATGGAGTGCTGGGCCAGCTGCTCCGGCGAGTCCACGTCGTTGTAATACTTGGATTTTTGAACGCGGACGCGCAGGGCGTCGATGCGGTCGGAGCTGAGCGGGTGGCTCTGGAAGAAGCGGTATTTGCGGGCGTCGTCGAACACCTCCTGGTAGCGGAAGTTGTCGAAGAAATCGACGAGGCCCTTGCCCGAGATGCCCGCCTTCTCCAGCGAGGTCGCGGCGGCCTGGTCGGCCGAAGCCTCCTGCACCCGCGAGTAGCCGAGATAGGTGAGGGTGGCGAAATAGTCGGAGCTGTACATCAGGCCGCCCGCCGCGGCCGGCGCGCCGGCGACGGCGGCCAGGATGCCCAGGCCCATCGTCAGCAGGTAGGTGGCCAGGGCGGGCTTGTTGCCGGTGTCGCGCGCGACGTGGCCGCCGGTGATGTGGCCGGTTTCGTGCGCCAGGACGCCGATCAGCTGGTTGGGGTTCTGGGTCTGCTGGATCAGGCCGGTGTTGATGTAGATGGTCTGGCCGCCGGCGGTGAAGGCGTTCAATTCCTTGTCGCCGACCAGCACCACGCGGACGGTGTCGGGGTTCAGCCCCGCCGCCCGCCACATGGCCGCGCCATCCCTATGCAGGATGTCCTCGATCTCGGCGTCGCGGATGATGGCGATTCCCGGAACCTGGGCGCTGGCCGTGGCGGGCAGCAGCAGGCCGGGCAGCAGGGCGAGGACCGTGGTGGCCGCCAGCCACGCCGACCTCCGCCGCCTTTTCCTGGCGTTGGGGTCCGCCCGGACCGCCGTGAGGGCACTCATGCAAGCACTCCTGATGTCGCGCACTTGGCGCTGACCGCCCCCCGGCAAATCCAGATGACCTTAACCCGTCCGCATCACCGGCGCCACCAGCCACGCTTCGGCTGCGCGGGCGGGCTGGAGATTTCGGCGGCGTCGAGTTCGACCGGCGCCGTTGCAACGGGCGCAGCCACGACGAGTTCCGGGGCAGGTTCCGGCGCGGGCGCCTCGGCGACGGTTTCGGCGACCAGGACCGGCTTGGCCTTGGCGCGCGAGGCGCGGGCCTTCTTGACCGGAGCGGCGGCTTCGACCGGCGGAGCCTCCTCGGCGACCGGCGCGATGACCTCCGGTTCGGGGATGATTTCCGGCTCCAGGATGGCCTGCGGTTCGCCGGCTTCGATCACCGCGACCTCCGCCGTGACCTGTTCAGCCGCGCCTCGGCCGCGGCCGCGACCGCGCCGCGAACGGGACGGCTTGGCCGAGGCCTCGGCGTGGGGCAGCTCGACCCACATGTCGCCTTCGGCCACCGGAGCCGCCGGCCGGGTGCTGGGCGCGGGGGCGACGTATTCGGCGGCGGCCTGCTCGGAGCGGGGCTCGGGGGCAGGGCGGGGCTGGGCGATGGCCAGGGCCGGGTCGTACCAGCTGTAGACGCCGTCCACATGCGGCACCCGCACGCGGGTCCAGCTGTAGGGATCGACGCTGCGCACTTCTTCGCGCGCCCGGCGTCCGCCACGGCGGCCGCGACGGCGACGGCGATGGGCGCGGCCCTCTTCGCTGTCGTCGTCGCCCTCGGCGTCCGGGCCTTCACGATCGGCGTCGGCCTCGTCGCCTTCGACGGCGTCGGCGCGGCGCGGTTCGACGCCCTCTTCGTCGCGGCGACCGCC
>JAQGII010000160.1 GCA_028291305.1 Caulobacteraceae bacterium | reverse complement strand
CCATGTCCGCCTTGCCCAGCCGTTCGTACAGCCGCACGCCATAAGCGACGTTGTCGTAGATCGACATGGGGACCGGGGTCGGCTTCTGGAACACCATGCCGATGCGCGCCCGCAGCGCCGCCAAATCCTCGTTGGGCCCCAGGATGTTGCGGCCGTCGAACATGATCTCGCCCTCGGCGCGCTGGCCGGGATAGAGGGCGTAGATGCGGTTCAGGGTGCGCAGCAGGGTGGACTTGCCGCAGCCCGACGGTCCGATCAGGGCGGTTATCTTCTTCTCGCTGATGCCGGTCGACAGGCCGTGCAGGGCCTTGGTCTTGCCGTAGAAGAAATCCAGCTTCCTGATATCGATCTTGGCCGTGCCCTCGGGAATCCGCTCGACGTAGGATTCGTAGGTCTCGGCTGTGGCCTGGACGTTCATGAACGACGGGTCTCCCGGGCGAGGGTGCGGGCGATGATGTTGATGGACAGCACGGCCGCCGCGATGACCAGGGCTCCCGCCCAGGCGAGGCGGCGCCAGTCGTCGTAGGCGCTCAGCGCATAGTTGAAGATCACGCTGGGCAGGTTGGCCATCGGCTTGGTCATGTTCAGGCTGAAGAACTGGTTGTTGAGGGCGGTGAACAGCAGGGGCGCGGTCTCGCCCGAGATGCGGGCGAAGGCCAGCAGGCCGCCGGTCAGGATGCCGGTCTGCCCGGCCCGCCACAACACCCGGCGGATGGTGGAGGCCAGGGGGGAGCCCAGGGCCACGCCCGCCTCGCGCAAGGCGGCCGGCTGCAGCTTGAGCACGTCCTCCGTGGTGCGCGTGATCACCGGGGTGGCCAGGAAGGCCAGGGCCACCGACCCGGCGTATCCGGAGAAGCCGTGCAGCGGCTTGACCAGCAGTTCGTAGATGAACAGGCCGATGAGGATCGACGGCGCCGATAGCAGCACGTCGTTGACGAAGCGAACCACCTTCCCATAGGCGCTGTCGCCGGCGTATTCGGCCAGCCAGGTGCCGGCCAGGACGCCCACCACCACCGCGATCAGCATGGCGATGGCGCACATCATGATCGAGCCGAGAATAGCGTTGCGCAGGCCGCCGTCGGACCCCGGCGCCGGGGTGTCCAGGGTGAAGATCTTCAGGTTCATGCCCCCCACCCCTTCCTTCAGCAGGGAGAGGAGGATGGCGGCCAGGGCGCCCAGGGCGATGATCGTGGCCAGCCAGCAGAAGCCGACGAACACCACATTGGCCGCCTTGCGCCGGGCGATGAGCATCTGGGATCGCATGGTCAGACCACCTTTGGCCGGCCGAGCAGGGTTCGGGCGATGGCGAGGACGGCGAAGGTGATCATGAACAGCACCAGGCCCAGGGCGATCAGTGCGGAGGTGTGCATCTCGGTGGTCGCCTCGTTGAACTCGTTGGCGATGGTCGAGGCGATGGTCGAGCCGCTGTCGAACAGGTTCTTGGGGAAGGCGTGCGAGTTGCCGATGATGAAGGTCACCGCCATGGTCTCGCCCAGCGCGCGGCCAAGACCCAGCATGATCGCGCCCACGGCGCTGCGCTTGATGTAGGGCAGCGACACCGACAGGATCACCTCGACCGTGTTGCCGCCCAGGCCATAGGCGCTTTCGCGCACCTGGGCCGGGATGGTCAGGAACAGGTCGCGCAGCACCGCCGCCATGAACGGCAGGATCATGATCGCCAGGATCAGCGAGGCGGTCAGGATGTTGGCGCCGTTGGGGATGCCCGAGGTCAGCTTCTCCAGCAGCGAGCCCGGCGGGGCCAGCAGCAGCAGCGGCACCTGGACGTGCAGGGCGAACCACGGGGCCAGCACGAACAGGCCCCACATGCCGTAGACGATCGACGGGATGCCTGCGAGCAGTTCCACCGCCGTGCCGATCGGCCGGCGCAGGACCGAGGGGCAGAACTCCACCAGGAATACCGCCACCCCGAACGCCACCGGCAGGGAGAACAGCAGGGCCAGGAAGGAGGTGATCAGGGTGCCGACGATCGGTCCGGCCGCGCCGTAGACCTCGGTCACCGGGTTCCAGCTGGAGATGGTGAAGAAGTGCAGGCCGAATTTGTGGAAGGCCGGCCAGCCGCCGATGGCCAGGGAAACCAGCACGCCGCACAGGGCCGCCAGCAAGGCGGTGGCGCTGGCGGCGCACAGGGCCTCGAAGAAGGGATCGAGCGCCCCGCCGCGCGGTTTCGCCTTCGGCGCGGGCCCTTGTTTGGGCAGGGCCTTGGACGGGTCGAGCGTCAGGGTCATAGGGCCTCGCGTTCGGCGCGGTCGGGAAACCAAAAGGTCATATAGCCGAAGGACGACGGGCGGGAGGGGTTTGTGACCCCGCCCGCCCGCATCTTTTCCGGGGAGGAAACTATTTGGCGGCGTAGATCGCCTTGCCGTCGGCTGCCTTGATCTGGGTCGCCCACTGCTTGCGCATCATGGTCTTCACCGGCGCGGGCATCGGGACATAGTCCAGAGCTTGCGCGGCGGCGTCGCCGTTCTTGTAGGCCCAGTCGAAGAAGGCCAGTACTTCCTTGCCGCTCTCCGGCTTGTCCTGCTTCTTGTAGACCAGGATGAAGGTCGCCGCCGTGATCGGCCAGGAGGCCGCGCCGGGCTGGTCGAGCAACAGCAGGTAGTTGCCGGGGGCCTTGCTCCAGTCGGCGCCGGAAGCGGCGGCGGCGAAGGCGCCCGCGGTCGGCGCGACGAAGGCGCCGGCCTTGTTCTTCATGTTGGCGTAGGTCAGCTTGTTCTGCTTGGCGAAGGCGTATTCGACGTAGCCGATGGAGCCGATCGTCTGCTTGACGAAGGCGGCGACGCCGTCGTTGCCCTTGCCGCCGAGGCCGGTCGGCCATTCGACCGAGTCGTTGGCGCCGACGCGCTGGGCCCAGGCCGGGCTCTGGTTGGCCAGGTAGGTGGTGAACACGAAGCTGGTGCCCGAGCCGTCCGAACGGTGCACGACGGTGATCGGCAGGTTGGGCAGTTTCACGCCGGGGTTCAGCGAGGCGATCCGCGGATCGGTCCAAGTCTTGATGTCGCCGATGAAGATCGCGGCCAGCACCGGGCCGGTCAGCTTCACGGCGCCGGGGGCGATCCCCGGCAGGTTCATGACCGGCACCACGCCGCCCATGACCATCGGGAACTGCATCAGGCCGGCGGTCTCAAGGTCGGCCGGCTTCAACGGCTTGTCCGTGGCGCCGAAGTCGACGGTCTTGGCCTGGATCTGCTTGATGCCCCCGCCCGACCCGATGGCCTGGTAGTTCAGTCCGTTCTTGGTCTGGGCCTTATAGGTCTCGGCCCACTTGGCGTAGACCGGGGCCGGGAAGGTCGCGCCGGCGCCGGAGATGTCGGCGGCGATGGCTTGGGCCCCGAGGCTCGCGGCGGAAACGGTCGCGATAAGCGCGATGGCGAAGGTCTTGAGCATGGATATCTCCAGTAAAGGCAATCCCCCGATCGCCTTGGACAGGCCCTCCGATAGCCCCGGCCAATAACAGTTTGATGACGGTTGCCTGCGCACGGCATGAAAGGGCGCGGCGCCGGGCTTAAGACCGCGTGAACCTGTGTGACAGTTCCATGGCGATGACGGGACGGAGCTTGCAAAAGCCGCAAGGCGCGCGCATTGCCTCGGCCTTGTCGGGTCCTGCCGTTGACAGGCGGCTATAGGCCACCCCACTTTCCCCGCTTTCGCGTCCGTGCGGATGCGACCAACCTTCGAGCGCCCATCACCTTATGAAAGTCGTCGTCGTCGAGAGCCCGGCCAAGGCCAAGACCATCAACAAATACCTGGGCTCCGACTACACCGTGCTGGCCAGCTACGGGCATGTGCGCGACCTGCCGTCCAAGGACGGTTCGGTGCAGCCGGACGACGACTTCGCCATGACCTGGGAAGTCGATCCCAAGTCGGCCAAGCGCCTGAACGATATCGCCGACGCCCTCAAGGGCGCCGACCGCCTGATCCTGGCCACCGACCCGGACCGCGAAGGCGAGGCCATCTCCTGGCACGTCCTGGAGGTGCTCAACCGCAAGAAGGCGCTCAAGGGCGCCGCCGTCGAGCGGGTGGTGTTCAACGCCATCACCAAGTCGGCCGTCACCGAGGCGATGAAGAATCCCCGGGCGATCGACATGGAGCTGGTCGACGCCTATCTGGCGCGGCGGGCGCTGGACTATCTGGTGGGTTTCACCCTGTCGCCGGTGCTGTGGCGCAAGCTGCCGGGCTCGCGCTCAGCGGGCCGCGTTCAGTCCGTGGCCTTACGCCTGGTGGTCGAGCGCGAGATCGAGATCGAGCAGTTCAAGACCCAGGAATACTGGACGGTGGACGCCGACGTCACGGCCGCCTCCGACCCGTTCCTGGCGCGACTGGTCAAGCACGACGCCAAGCGGCTGACCAAGTTCGACCTCAACAGCGAATCACTCGCCCAGGCCGCGCGCGCGGCCGTGGAAGCCGGCCAGTTCACGGTGACTGCAGTCGAGAAGAAGCCCGGCAAGCGCACCCCTGCCCCGCCCTTCACCACCTCGACCCTGCAGCAGGAAGCCTCGCGCAAGCTGGGCT
>JAQGII010000156.1 GCA_028291305.1 Caulobacteraceae bacterium | reverse complement strand
TCGCGCACCCTGAACGTGTCGCAGCCTTCGGTGAGCAAGGTGCTGGCCCATGCCGAGAGCAAGCTCGGCTTTCCGCTGTTTCGCCGCTTGCGGGGCCGGTTGGTCGCCACCGACGAAGCCCATGTCTTGTTCCGCGAGATCAACGAACTGCACGGCCGGATGCTGTCGATCCGGCAGACGGCCAAGAACCTGCAGGGGGGGATCGCCAGCTATCTGCGGCTTGCGGTCCTGCCGTCGCTGGGCCTGGCGGACGCGCCAGAAGCCGTCGCGAGGCTGGTGAAGAGCCATCCAACCGCCAACATCGACATCCAGACCCTGCACCACGACGACATCCTCCGTTCCCTGATCGAACGGGACAGCGACCTGGCCGTCGGCTACGAAGCCCCGGCTCACCCGAGGCTCGACAGCGTCAGGATCGGGCGGGGCGAACTGGTGGTGATGTTCCGCAAGGACGCCCTGCGCAATCCGCCCGACCGGATCGGCCTGTCGGAACTGCAGGGCAAGAACTTCATCACCCTCGCCAACAGCGGGCCGGTGGGCAACCTCTTTTCCAACGAGACCCTGGGGCTGGATCTGGACCTCAAGGAGCGGATTTCCGTGCGCACCTTCTATGTGGCGGCGGGTCTCGTCCGGGCCGGCGCCGGGATTGCGGTGATCGACGAATATACGGCCAAGGCCAGCCTCGGGCCGGAGCTGGATTTCCGACCGATCGGCCCGGCGATCACCTTTGGCGTGCATGCCATCTACCTGGCGGATCGTCCGCCCTCGCGTCTCGGCAATGCCTTCATCTCGGCCCTTTCCGAAGTCCTGCGCCTGCCGCGCGGTGTCGTGTGACGGCCTGGCGGGATCATCCGCCGTCGCCGTATGTTCATAGCCTTCAGCTATAGCGTATGAAAACATAGCCGCCTTATTCGCAAAGCTGGCCTGGGCTACCCCTCGCCCATGGTCGCGCTTGAAAAACCTTTCCCCAGGATCGCTCCGGAGTCGTCCGGAACGGTGGATGTCGTCGTTCTCGGCGCAGGCGTGGTCGGGACGGCGAGCGCCTACGCCTTGGCGCGCCGGGGCCTCAGCGTGGCGCTGGTGGACCGCAACGCCGGGCCGGCCCTGGGCACCTCCTTCGCCAACGGCGCCCAGCTCAGCTACGCCTATGTCGACACCCTCGGAAGTCCGGGGCTGTTGAGGAAGCTGCCGGCGTTACTCATGGGGGCGGACCCCCTATTCCGGCTGAAGCCCTCCTTCGATCCGGATATGGTGCGCTGGAGCCTGCAGTTCCTGCGCGCCTGCAGCGGCGCGAGCTATCGCACAGGCACCCTGGCCATGCTGAAGCTGGCGCTGGAATCCCAGCGCGCCCTGCATGCCCTGCTGGAGCGCCACCCGATCGCGTTCGGCTACGCGGGCTCCGGCAAGATGCACCTCTATTTCAGCACCGAGGGGCTGTCCGAGGCCGCGGCCATGGTCGAGCTGAAGCGGGCGCACGGCGTCGAGCAGCACATTCTCAGCCGGGATGAAGCGGTGGCCATCGAGCCGGCGCTGCGCGACGCGAAGGACCTCGCCGGCGTGGTCTACTCGCCCTACGACGAGGCCGGCGATCCGCATCGGTTCAGCCGCGGGCTGGTCGAGGTGCTGGAACAACACTATGGCGTGCGCACCGTGTTCGGCTTCAGCGCGCGCGCGGCCGAATTCTCGCCCGACGGCGTCCGTGTGCGGGGCGTGCAGGGCGAGGAGGTTCACGGGCGGCGCCTGGTCGTGGCGCTGGGCGTCGATGCCCCCTCGTTCCTCAAGCGGATGGGGATAAGGGCGCCCGTCCAGCCGATGAAGGGCTATTCCTTTACCGCTCCCCTGGGGGAAAACGCCCCGCGGGTCAGTTTGACGGACACGGCGCGCAAGCTGGTCTTCTGCCGGCTGTCGGGCCGCATACGGGTGGCCGGCGGGGCCGAGCTGGGCGAGTGGAGCACGGCCGCGGCGCCGTCGCGGCTTGCCGCCCTGGTGGACTCCGCCCGCCAGTCCCTGCCAATGGCGGCGGACTTCGATCACCTGGACAGCACCTGGGCCGGACTGCGCCCCATGACCCCGGGGTCCGTGCCGATCATTTCCCGCCCGCGCGAGCAGCTCGTCCTCAACGTCGGTCATGGCATGCTGGGCTGGACCCTGGCCATGGGTTCGGCCGAACGCGCCGCCGATCTGCTGCTGGCCAGCCATTAGATCCCACGGTCGTAGAGGAGAGAGTCCATGTCGCAACCCGAAGCCAAGCCCCTGGCGGCCCCGCTGAGCAAGGCCCGCCGGGCCGGAAACCTGCTGTTCGTCTCCGGACAGCTGCCTAGAAACGCCGAAGGCCAGATCGTCGCTGGCGACATCGTCGTGCAAACCCGCCAGGCGCTGGCCAACCTGCAGGCCGTCCTGACCGCCAACGGCGCAAAGCTGGCCGACGTGGTCAAGGTCACCGCCTGGCTGACCGAGCCCGGCTATATCGATGCGTTCAACGGGGTCTACAGGGAGTGGTTCGCCGAACCCTATCCAACCCGCTCGACGGTCGTGTCCCAGCTGGTCGCCGCCGCGGACGTGGAGATCGAAGCGGTGGCCTACCTCGAGTAGGGGGTGGCCGGGAAAGCCCGGCTTCTATTTGGCGAACTGCGCGTCATCCAGGACGAAGAACAGGCCCTGGATGCCGTCGTTCTGCAGGACGAACTTGCCGCTGACCTGGACCAGGTTGATGGTCAGCGCCTGTGGCTTGGCCGTGAATATCTCGATATGTTCGTTGGGATCGCCCGGCGGGCAGAAGGGGCAGGACGGCGAGTAGCGCGAGAGGATGAAGTGGTCCATCCGCTTCATCCCCAGCGACCCCTCCAGCGGCAGCATGTAGCCGGTAATGGTCATGCGGCGCCCGGCCATCGCCTTGACGTCGGCGGGGAAGGCGGCCGTGAAGACGCCCTTGTCGAAATCCACCTTGATCTGAGTCTTGCGCAGTGCGCCCCACAGGGGATCGTTCGACTGCGGGATGTCCCTGGGCGACGGCGGGATCGCCGCCGTCGCCGGGAGGACGGACAGGGCCAGGGCGGCGAGCGCCATGGACAAGCGCGGCAGTCGCCCTCGTGGGCGGAACGGTTGGGACAGACGCCGTGCGGTCATGATGGCCTCCTTAACCCCTGTCCCCCGAAGCCCGTTCCGCCTCAGGAGCAGGAGCCCGCCGTCGGCATGTGCTTGATCGCCCGGCCCGGCAGGGCGCCGGTGATCTTGCCGTCGTCGACCGCCGCCTGTCCATTGACGAACAGCTCGACGACGCCCGCGCTCAGCACCCGCGGATGGATGTAGTCGGCCTTGGGCGCATAGGTGTC
>JAQGII010000113.1 GCA_028291305.1 Caulobacteraceae bacterium | reverse complement strand
CGCGGTCTTGGGGCGACGACTTGAGTTGGGCCGGCAGCTCGTCGGGGATGTCCGCTCGAATGGACAGGACGCCGCCGTTGGGCATGGCGTCCCTGGCGTTCACGGCCAGGTTGAGCAGGGCGTTCTCCAATTGAGCCGGATCCACGAAGGCCCGCACGTCGCGCTCGCAGGGCTCGAAGCGAACGGTCACCGCATCGTTCAGCGCCTGCTGCACAAGCGGCAGGAAGCGTTCGATCAGGCCATTGATGTCGATCGTTTCCGGAGACAGCTGCTGACGCCGGGAGAAGGCCAGGAGCTGGCGGGTGAGCCGCTGGCCGCGTTCGGCGGCGTGCCTGACGGCGCCGAGCTGACGCCGGCGTCGCTCGTCGAGGTTCGGATCCCTGTTGAGCAGGTCGACGTTGCCCATGACCACCGTCAACAGGTTGTTGAAGTCGTGCGCCACGCCGCCGGTCAGTTGCCCCACCGTCTCCATCTTCCGCGCCTGGACGAGCTGTTCCTCCAGCAGGCGCTGGTCGGTGACGTCGAGCAGGGTGCCGAATATCTCGCCCGAGCCGTCGGCTTCCGGGGCGAGCACGCCCTGATCGAGGAACCGGCGATATTCGCCGTTCGCGCACAGCCATCGGAATTCGAAGGAATAATAGCCCTGGCGCGAAACCGTGGACATGATCGCGCGGAAACCGTCCAAATCGTCCGGATGGACGCGGCCCAAGGCAAGCTCCGGATTGGCCATGAAATACTCGGCGGTGAAGCCGGTGACGCTCTCCACGTTGTCGCTGAGGAACAGGGGCTGATAGGGCGCTGTCGCGCTGTTGGAATGCAGGACCACGGGCAAGGCCTGCAGGATCGCCCGCTGCCGCTCCTGGCTGAGGCGCAGGGCCTTCTCGGCGACCGCCTTTTCCCTTTGGACCCTGGCGTTCTCGTCCAGCAGGCGCTGGCGATATTCCGACTGGGCCTCGATGGCCCGGGTCTTCAGATGCAGGTCCACCAGCACCTTCACCTTCGAACGCAGGATGAAGGGGTCGACGGGCTTGAACACCACGTCCACGGCCCCGGCGGAATAGGCCTGGAACAGGTGCGCCTCATCCCGGAACACCGCCGTCAGGAACACGATCGGGGTGCGGTTGGTGCGCTGCCTCTGGCGGATCATGGCGGCGGTCTCGTACCCGTCCATGCCCGGCATGTGCAGGTCCAGCAGGATGACGGCGTAGTCGTCGGCCAGCAGGCAGCGCAGGGCGTCCTCGCCCGAACGGGCCACGACGATCTCATGTCCCAGGTCCGCCAGCGCGCTGGTGGCGGCGAAGGCGTTCCGCTCGTCGTCGTCGACGATCAGTATCTTGGCGTGCAGCCCCTCAAGCCATGCGTCGTCGTCAGCGTTCCGCAAGCTCTGCGAGATCACCCGTTCGGGCGACATGTCAGGCTCCCGCGGACACGAGCGGGGAGACGTTGTCGGCGGCGAACCGTGCGGCGTCTGCGCGTCGGATGGAGACCCTCAGCACGGAGATCAGCTGATCGATGTCGATCGGCTTGGAGACATAGTCCGTCGCCCCGGCCCGGATGCATTTCTGGCGATCGCCCTTCATGGCCTTGGCCGTGACCGCCACCACCGGCAGGTCGGCAAATCGATCCATGCCGCGAATTTCCCGGATCGTCTCGTAGCCGTCCATGTCGGGCATCATGATATCGACCAGGACCGCGTCGACGACGGGGGTCGCCTTGAGCAGATCCAGGCCCGCCGCGCCGCTTTCGGCGTAGTGGAGATTGATGCCGAACTCCTCCAGGGCGCTGGCCAGGGAGAAGATGTTGCGGATGTCGTCGTCGATCACCAGCACGGTGCGACCGGTCAGGACCAGGTCGTCGCGCCGCAGCTTGGCCAGTTGCGCCCGTGCGGAATCGCGCAGGTGGGCGACCGGTTCATGCAGCAGCATCACCGTCTGCTCGACCAGTTGGTCGGGCCGGCGGGCCACGCGGGCGAGGCCGCTGAACAGGGCCAGCCGCAGGCGGCGGTCCTCCTCCGGGGGCAATTCGTCCGGCGCATAGAAGACGATCGGCGACAGGCCCGGATTCTGCTTGATCCCGTCGAGCACCTCTTCGACCGGCGTCGCGCCGTATTCGATGACGATCACGTCGGCGCGTTCCTCCTGCGGCCTGTCGATCACGGCGCCGAAATCACCGATCATCGCCACGTCGTCGAAGGCCTGGTTGAGAATATCGGCCGCCTCGCCCGGCGCCCCCACCAGGCCGATCCGGCGCTCGGTCTTGGCGACGAAGCTCTTGACGTCCTGCAGGGTGGAAACGACCGCATCCCGTTCGACGGGCTTGGAGGTGAAGCCGAAGGCTCCGATCGCCAGCCCGAGCCCTCTTTGGTCGTCCGCCGATATGACGTGGACCGGGATGTGGCGCGTTTCGGGCGTGCGCTTGAGCAGGTCGAGCAGGGCCAGGCCGTCCATGTCCGGCAGGCCGATGTCCAGCATGATCGCCTGGGGCCCGTACCGCCGGGCCAGTCCCAGGACCGCCGAGCCTTCGCCGCTGACGACGCCCTTGAAGCCGGAGTCCCGCACCAGGGACAGGAGGATGGCCGCGAAGCGCGGATCGTCCTCGACGATCAGGGCCACGGTATCCCCCGGACCGATGTCCTCGCGGTCGTCGAGCACCACATCCGAAGACGTCGCGAGCGTGATGCTGGCGGCGGCGGCCCGCGCATTGGCCACGGTCGCGGCCGTACGGGGGGGCGCCGCGGGCTGCACGGCCGGACTGAAGTTGAGCGGCACGTAGAAGGTGAAGGTCGACCCGAGGCCGGGGGCCGAGGAGACGGCGAGTTCGCCGCCCAGCAGACGACCGATCTCCCGGCTGATCGACAGCCCCAGGCCCGTGCCGCCGTATTTGCGACTGGTGGTGCCGTCGGCCTGCTGGAAGGCCTCGAAGATGATCCGCTGCTTGTCCTCGGGGATGCCGATGCCGGAATCCTCGACCTCGAAGGCGATCACCTGGCCGGCCTTGGCCAGGTGATCGTTGGTCACGTTCCAACCGGAGGCGGTGCGCGCCACCCGTAGTTTCACGTGGCCCTTCTCGGTGAACTTGAAGGCGTTGGACAGCAAGTTCTTGAGGATCTGCTGCAGCCGCTTCTCGTCGGTGTACATCGAACGCGGGAGATCCTCGTCGATATCCACGGCGAAGCTGATGTTCTTGCCCCGCGCCAGTTCGGAGAAGGTGCGGCCGACCTGGTCGCGCAGGGAGGCGAAGGAGGTTTCGCCGATATCGAGGGTGTCCGTGCCCGACTCGATCTTGGTCAGGTCGAGGATGTCGTTGATCAGCACCAGCAGGTCGACGCCGGCGTCGTGGATGTTCTTGGCCGAGTCGACCTGCTTGTCGGTCAGGTTGCCGTGGGCGTTTTCGCTCAGCAGCTTGGACAGGATGAGCAGGCTGTTCAGCGGCGTGCGCAGTTCGTGGCTCATGTTGGCCAGGAACTCGGACTTGTACTTGGACGTCAGCACCAGCTGCTCGGCCTTCTCCTCGAGGGCGCGCTTGGCCTGTTCGACTTCCCGGTTCTTGGCCTCCACCTGCTGGTTCTGGGTCGACAGCAGACGGGCCTTGTCTTCGAGTTCGGCGTTGGTCTGCTGCAGCTCCTCCTGCTTGGCGCGCAGCAGTTCCTCGGACTGACGCAGCGAGGCGGCTTGCTGCTCGAGGCGGTCGTTGGTGTTCTTGAGCTCCCCTTGCTGCGACTGCAGTTCCGAGGTCAGCAACTGGGACTGCTTGAGCAGTCCCTCGGTGCGCATGTTGGCGGCGATGGTGTTGAGCACGATGCCGATGGATTCCATCAGCTGATCGAGGAAGGACTGGTGCGTCTCTGAGAATTCGCCGTAGGTGGCCAGCTCCAGCACCGCCTTGACCTCGCCTTCGAACAGCGCCGGCAGCACGATGATGTTCAGCGGCGCGGCCTCGCCCAGGCCGGACGAGATCTGCACATAGTCCTTGGGCACGTTGGTCAGCAGGATGCGCGACTTCTCGTAGGCGCATTGCCCGATCAGGCCCTCGCGCAGGCGGAACTGATTGGCCACGTGCTTGCGGTTGTTGAAGGCGTAGGACGCCGCCAGGTTCATCACCATCTTGTCTTCGTCGTCGCGATCAGCGACGTAGAAGACGCCGTGCTGGGCGTTGATCAGCGGCGCCAGCTCCGACAGCACCAGGTTGGACACGGTCGACACGGCGCGTTCGCCCTGCAGCATCCGCGTGAAGCGGGCCAGGTTGGTCTTCAGCCAGTCCTGCTCGGTGTTCTTCAACGTCTGATCCTTCAGATTACGGATCATCTCGTTGATGTTGTCCTTGAGCGCGGCCACTTCGCCCGAGGCCTCGACGGTGATCGACCGGGTCAGGTCGCCCTTGGTCACGGCGGTGGACACCTCGGCGATGGCGCGGACCTGGGTGGACAGGTTGGCGGCCAGCTCGTTCACGTTGTCGGTCAGGTCGCGCCACAGGCCCGCGGCGCCGGGCACGCGCGCCTGGCCGCCCAGCTTGCCTTCGATCCCCACCTCGCGGGCCACGTTGGTCACCTGGTCGGCGAAGGTGGCCAGCGTCTCGATCATGCCGTTGATGGTGTCGGCCAGCGACGCGATCTCGCCCTTGGCGTCCAGGGTCAGCTTGCGCTTCAGGTTGCCCTGGGCCACCGCGGTCACGACGTCGGCGATGTTACGCACCTGGCCGGTCAGGTTGGCGGCCATCATGTTCACGTTGTCGGTCAGGTCCTTCCAGGTGCCGGCCACGCCGGACACCTTGGCCTGGCCGCCGAGCTTGCCTTCGGTGCCCACTTCGCGCGCCACCCGGGTCACTTCCGAGGCGAAGGCGTTCAGCTGGTCCACCATGGTGTTGATGGTGGACTTCAGTTCGAGGATCTCGCCCTTCACGTCCACGGTGATCTTCTTGGACAGGTCGCCGCGGGCCACGGCGGTGGTCACGTCGGCGATGTTGCGCACCTGGCCGGTCAGGTTGGCGGCCATGAAGTTCACGTTGTCCGTCAGGTCCTTCCAGGTGCCGGCCACGCCCTTCACCTGCGCCTGGCCGCCGAGCTTGCCTTCGGTACCCACTTCGCGGGCCACCCGCGTCACTTCCGAGGAGAAGGAGTTCAGCTGGTCCACCATGGTGTTGATGGTGTTCTTCAGCTCCAGCACCTCGCCCTTCACGTCGACGGTGATCTTGCGCGACAGGTCGCCGTTGGCCACGGCGGTGGTCACCTCGGCGATATTGCGGACCTGGCCGGTAAGGTTGGCGGCCATGAAGTTCACATTGTCGGTGAGATCCTTCCAGGTGCCGGCGACGCCCTTCACCTGGGCCTGGCCGCCGAGCTTGCCCTCGGTGCCGACTTCGCGGGCCACCCGGGTGACTTCCGAGGCGAACGAGCCCAGCTGGCCCACCATGGTGTTCACCACCTTGCCGATCCGCAGGAATTCCCCGCGCAACGGCCGCTCCTCGTTCTCCAGGTCCATGGTCTGGGAGAGGTCGCCCTTGGCCACGGCGCCGATCACCCGGGCCAT
>JAQGII010000089.1 GCA_028291305.1 Caulobacteraceae bacterium | reverse complement strand
ATAATGGTGGGTGCAGTAGGATTCGAACCTACGACCCGCTGATTAAGAGTCAGCTGCTCTACCAACTGAGCTATGCAACCGCGCCGGACGGGGAGGCCCCTGGCGAGGGCGCGGAACATACTCGAATTTACCCCGATGGCAAGCGGCCGAAGGGCGCTGTTTTTGGGCGCCGGCGATGGTTTACGGCAAATTCACCGGCTGTCTCTAAAACGTCGCGTCATGCGGCGCCGCTATGCCCTTGCCACGGTTCTGCTTTTCACCCTCTGCGCGCCGATGGCGCAGGCGGGGGATGTGGCGTTCCTGCTGTCCAGCACGCGGGGCGCGCCGGTCCGGGACGCAGTGGTCACCGCCTATCCGGAGGGCGGGGGCCGGGCCGGGCCGGTGCGATTCGACTGGCCGCAGGAGATGGACCAGCACAACCTGCAGTTCTCGCCCTTCGTGCTGATCGTTCCGGTCGGGGCGAGCGTCAGCTTCCCCAACCGCGACGCGGTGCGGCACCACGTCTATTCCTTCTCACCGGCCAAGGCGTTCGAGCTGAAGCTGTACGGCCGCGACGAGACCCGCAAGGTCAGCTTCGACAAGGTCGGGGTCGTGGCCCTGGGCTGCAACATCCACGACGACATGGTCGCCTTCATCAAGGTGGTCGACACGCCGTTCGCGGCCAAGAGCGACGCCTCGGGCCAGGCCGTGCTGCGCGGCCTGCCGCCCGGTTTGGTTCGGGTGCGCATCTGGCATCCCTACCAGAAGACCGCGGGCAACGAGATCGTCCGCACCATCACCGTTGCGCCGTCCGGCGCCGGACGCGAGCTCGTCCAGATGGACGTGCGGCCCGCCCCCGACCGCCGCGGGGGCTACTGACGTGTTCCGTCATCTGCGCACGAAACTGACCGTCCTCTACGCCGGCCTGTTCGGCGTCGCGCTGATGCTTGTGTCCCTGGCGGTCTACACCGCCATCTCGACCAACGCCCGCGGCGTGGTGCGCGGCGAGCTGCTGTCGTCGGGCACGGTGTTCGACCGCATCTGGGCGATGCGCGCCGGCCAGCTCCAGGCCAGCGCAAGCCTGCTGTCGCGCGACTTCGGCTTCCGCGAGGCGGTGGCCAGCCGGGACGATGCCACGATCGACTCGGCGCTGGAGAACCTGCGCGTGCGGCTGGACATCGACATGGCCTTCATCGTCGGCGTCGACGGCCAGGTCACCGGCGGCGGCGATCCCAAAGCGCTGGCGGAGGCCGGGCGGCGGATCACGCGCGCCGTGGACGTCGAGGACACCCCTTCGGGCGTGATGGTGATCGGCGGCACGCCCTATCAGACCATCGCCGCCCCGATCCTGTCGCCGACGCTGGCGGGCTGGGTGGTGTTCGCCACCAAGCTGGACGGGCGCGAGATGAAGGCGCTGGAGCGGCTGTCCGCCATCCCGCTGGACGCCGCCGTGCTTGGCCGCGACGCCGCCGGCGCCTGGAGCGGCCCCGTGAACGCCCCGGGCATGCAGGGCGGCGCCCCGGTCGCGGCCTTCTCCCGCCTGATCGAGACCGCCCTGGCGATGAAGACGCCCGAGCCGCGCGATTCCAGGACCCCGTCCGGCGACGCCCTGATCCTGGTCAAGCCGCTGAAGGCCCTGGGCCACGGCCCGCCGGCCGCCTTGGCGCTCAGCTATCCCTTGGCGCGGGCCATGGCCCCCTACCGGTCCCTGCTGGCGCTGATCGTCCTGACTGGAGGCCTCGGCGTGGCGCTGATGGTCGGCGGCAGCTGGATCCTGGCCCGCAGCGTGACCCGGCCGATCTCGGCCCTGGACCAGGCCGCGCATCGCCTGCAGCGCGGCGAAGAGGCGGAAGTCGCCGTCGAGACCGCCGACGAGATGGGCCGGCTGGCGCAGAGCTTCAACGCGATGGCGGCGGAGATCCGCGAGCGCGAGCGGCGCATCACCCACCTCGCCCTGCACGACGCCGAGACCAACCTGCCCAACCGACTGTCGCTGGAGCGGGCGATCGAGGCCCTGGCGCCCCAGGCCATGGCCCGGGGCGAGCAGGTCGTCTTCGCGGCCCTCGGCGTGGACCGCTTCACCCATGTGCGCGGCGCGATCGGCTACACCCTGACAGACGCCCTGATGGCCGAGGTCGGATCGGCGCTGCAACGCCTGCGCCCTAACGACCCGGTGGGCCGTTTCTCCAACGGCCTGCTCGGCGTGGCCTTCGCCGTCGGCGACATGGAGGAGGCGCGCCGCATCGCCGCCCATCTGCAGCACGCCCTGGAAGCCCCGGTCCGCCTGGGCGAGCACGCCGTGGACGTCACCCTGACGGTGGGCCTGGCCGGCTATCCTGACCACGCCGACCGGCCCGGCGTGCTGATCAACCGGGCCAACGTCGCCGTCGATCAGGCGCGCGACCGCAGCCGCAAGATCGGCGTGTTCGACGCCAAGGCCTACGGCGACCCGGCCGCCAAGCTCTCCTTGATGAGCGAGATGCTGGGCGCCATCGCCGCCGGCGACATCCACATCCACCTGCAGCCCAAATACGACCTGCGCCGGGCGCGCACCACGGCGGTCGAAGCCCTGGTGCGGTGGAGCCATCCCCTGCGCGG
>JAQGII010000082.1 GCA_028291305.1 Caulobacteraceae bacterium | reverse complement strand
GGGATGGTGTCGACCGTGGTCTCGAAGCCCAGCGGCAAAGACATGATCATGCAGTTGAAGTCGTGCGGCGGGATGGCCTCCCCCTCCATCACCACCTGGGCGACGCCGCGCACCGCGCGGGCGATGGCCCCAAGCGGCTTCTGCACCGCCAGGATCACCCGGATGCCGCGATCGGCGAGCAGGGGCATGTAGCGCAGCATCTGCAGAGTGTCGCCCAGGCCCTGTTCGGCGCGGATCAGCAGGGACTTGCCCGCCAGGTTGGCGTGGTCGAGCCAATGCGGCTCCAGGAACGGCATCTCCCCGAACACCCACTCGCGCTGGCGCCAGCGCCACTCGTAGAGCCGCCAGCCCTCGGTGTAGCGCTGGGTCATGAGGCAGAGCAGGGACTTGTTCCAGCGGCAATCCGGGAATTCCGGATTGGCGGCGATGGCCAGGTCCAAGGCGGCCAGGGCCTCCTCGGGCCGCCCCATTTCGCTGAGGACGATGCCGATGTTGTTCAGTCCGTCCAGGTAGTTGGGGGCCAGGGCGACGGCGTGCCGGTAGGAGGCCAGGGCGTCCTCGAGCTGGCCCATCGCCCGCAGGACGTTGCCGCGGTTGCCGTGCACCGCCGCCAGTCCGGGGCTGAGGGTGCGGGCCTTTTCCAGGTCGGCCAGCGCCTCGTCCCAGCGTTTCAATTCCTGCAGGGCGGCGCCGCGGTTGTTGTAGGCGTCGCCGTAGTCGGGCCGCAGCGCGATGACTCGGTCGAACAGGGGAAGGGCTTCGTCGAACCGCTTGAGGTCCACCAGGACGTTGGCGGTGTTGTACAGACCGTCGGCGTAGTCGGGCCGCAGCGCGACGGCGCGCTCGCCGGCGACCAGGGCCTCGTCCAGGCGCTTGAGCCTCTGCAGGACGACGGCCTTGTTGCTCCAGGCCTCGGCGAACTCGGGGTTGAGGGCGAGCGCCTCGTCATAAGCGACCAGCGCCGCGTCGCCCTGCTTCATCTCGGCCAGGACGTTGGCCTTCTCGTTGCGGGCCTCGACATAGCCGCCCTGGAAGGCGATGGCCTGGTCCAGCACCGCCAGCGCCTCGTCGAGGCGGCCGAGGTTGCGCAGCAGGTTGCCCTTGTTGTTGAGCACTACCGGGAAGTCGGGCTTGAGCGCCAGGGCCCGGTCGTAGGCCACCAGGGCCTCCTCGGGCCGGGCCAGTTCCCGCAGGACATTGCCCAGGTTGTTGAAGGCGTCGTGGCTCTCCGGCTGCAGGATCACGGAGCGCTCGCAGGCGTTCAGCGCCTCGTCGAACCGGCGCAGGCTCGTCAGGGCATTGCCCAGGTTGGTCAGGGCGTTGGCCTGGTTGGCCTTGATCTGCAGGGAGGCCTCGAGGAAGGGGATGCCCTCGCCCAGCCGGCCGCGCTGCAGGAAGATGGTGCCCAGGTTGGTCAGGGCGTTGTGGTCCTGGGGGTTCTTCTCCAGCACCTGGCGGTAGAGCGGCTCGGCCTCGTCGAACCGGCCCTGGGTATGGGCGGCGAGCGCCCGGTCGAGCAACGCCCGCGCGGCCGGCGTGAGGTCGGCGTTTTCGGCGGTCGAGGTGGTCATGGAGTGGCTGAAAGCCCCTTGCCGCTCGGGTCGCTATGTCCGATTCTAGGCCCGCGAACTTACCGGCGCCCTAAATGGCCGGCAAGGCGGCCCGCGGTTGGATCTGGAGGAACGCCATGCACATGTCGGCAGGTGGGCTGGCCCTGGCCCTGGCGGTCGCCGCCGCTCCCGCCACCGGGTCCGCCGCCCAGCCCCCCGAGGGCAACCACCAGGTCCTGGCCGACATCGCCGCCAGGGTCGATCCGGCCGCGCAACGGGCCGTGATCGAGACGCTGGTGGGGTTCGGCACCCGCCACACCGCGTCCGACACCGCTTCGGCGACCCGCGGCATCGGCGCCGCCCGGCGCTGGGTCAAGGGGCGCTTCGAGGAGATCGGCCGCGACTGCGGCGGCTGCCTGCAGATCGACACCCCCTCCACCACCGTCACCGGCCAGCGCCTGCCCCAGCCGACCGAGATCGTCGACGTCCTGGCCGTGCAGCGGGGGACGACCGACCCGGACCGGGTGGTGGTGATCTCCGGCCATGTCGATTCCCGCGTCACCGACGTGATGGACGCGACCTCCGACGCGCCCGGCGCCAACGACGACGGGTCGGGCGTGGCCGCCGTGATCGAGGCCGCCCGGGTGCTGTCGCGCTACAGGTTCGCCGCCACCATCGTCTATGCGGTGCTGTCGGGCGAGGAGCAGAACCTCTATGGCGGCAAGCTGCTGGCCGAGACCGCCAAGGCGCGCGGCTGGCGCGTCGAGGCCGACCTCAACAACGACATCGTCGGCAACATCCAGGGCCAGGGCGGGGTGGTCGACAACACCCATGTGCGGATCTTCTCCGAGGGCACCAAGGCCGTGGAGACGCCCGCCCAGGCCAACCGGCGCCGCTACAATGGCGGCGAGGTCGACAGTCCGTCGCGCAACCTGGCCCGCTACATGGACGGCCTGGCCGCCCAGTACCTGACCAACCTGTCCGTGCGCATGGTCTACCGCACCGACCGCTTCGGGCGCGGCGGCGACCAGGTGGCGATGCTGGACGCCGGCTATCCCGCCGTGCGCGTCACCGAGGCGACGGAGAACTACACCCGCCAGCACCAGGACGTGCGCACCGACCAGGGCGTGGCCTATGGCGACGTCATCTCCGGCGTGGACTTCCCCTACCTGGCGCAGGTCACCCGCCAGAACGCCATCACCCTGGCCAGCCTGGCCGGGGCCCCCGCCCCGCCCTCGGGCGTGCAGACCGAAGGCGCGGTGACGCCCGACACCAAGGTCAGCTGGACGCCGGTTCCCGGCGCCGCGGGCTATCGGGTCTGGTGGCGCGACACCACCAGCCCGCGCTGGACCGACAGCCGCTGGGCGGGCGACGCCGCCAGCTTGACGCTGCAGGGCGTGAACATCGACGACCTGTTCTTCGGCGTCTCGGCGGTGTCCTCCGACGGCTTCGCCAGTCCCGTGGTCTTCCCCGGCGCCGCCGGCGCCTTCGAGAGCCCGCCCGCCCCTACGGCCCCGGCCCCCTAGAGGTTGCTCGGCGGCGGTTAGGTCGGCGTACCGATGTCCAGCACCCGGCTTTCGCCCAAGTTGGGCTCGCGGTGAGTCAGGTTGGCCTTGCCGATCTGGAAGGCGAAGGCCAGCGGATTGGCCTCGGACAGCCACACCTGGGCGTCGCTCACATCCAGCCTGAGCAGGGTCATGCGCGCATCGTCCTTGCCCTCCGGGCACCAGGCCGACACGACGGCGTTCCAGTATCTATCCATCCGCGCCCGGTCCGGCCGCTGCGCCAGGCGCCCGTGGACGCAGGCCTGGAAATCCTGGTCCTTGGCCTGAATCATGAACATGGCGTCGGCGCCCTGTTCGACCATACCGGCCAGGTCGGTGTCGTTGCGGCTGAAGAACCAGATCTGGTCGTTCTCCGGCTCGCAGAAGGCCGCCATCGGCTGGAAGTGGTGGGCGGGCACGCAGCCGACGACGCCCAGCATGCCGTAGCGGGCCTTGCCGATCTCCTTCCACAGCCGCTTCTCAAGCTCTGCCTGGTCGTGCGCTCGGGTGGACATGGCGGGACTCCATCAAAAAAGTGGGACGCCAGATCAACCCAGGGTGCGCGGCGCGGTTCCCCGTGCGGCGGCCACGAAAAAGGCGGCCCCGCGAGGGACCGCCTTCCTGTCGTCAACGACGGCCGTTACTGCGCGGGAGCCGCGTCAGTGGGGGCCGGCGCCGATTGGGCGGGAGCCGGCTCGACCGGCGTGGGGGCCGCCTCGACCGGCGGCGCCGAGACGCTCGGAGCCAGGCTTTCGGTCGGCGCAGGAGCCACGGCCGCCGGGGCGGCGGTCACGGACCGGGCCGGAACCGTCCGCGCGCGGGTGGCGCTGGCCTGGCGCGTCACCGGACCTTCGCTGCGCGCCGGCCGTACCGGAGCCGATTGGGGCGTCTGCACCGGAGCCGCGGCCAGGTCGGCCGGGCCGGCGTTGGCGACGGCCACATGAATCTGATCCGGAG
>JAQGII010000077.1 GCA_028291305.1 Caulobacteraceae bacterium | reverse complement strand
CTGCTGCTGGTCTCCGGCGGGCACTGCCAGCTGCTGGAGGTGCGCGGCGTGGGCGCCTGCCGCCGGCTGGGCTCGACCATCGACGACGCCGCCGGCGAGGCCTTCGACAAGATCGCCAAGAGCCTGGGCCTGCCCTATCCCGGCGGCCCGGCGTTGGAGAAGCTGGCCGAGGGCGGCGACGCCGCACGCTTCACCCTGCCGCGCGCCCTGCTCGGCCGCGACGGCTGCGACTTCTCCTTCTCCGGGCTGAAGACGGCCGCGGCGCGGCTGGCCGAGGGGCTGACGTCCGATACGGACAAGCGCGACCTGGCCGCCGCGGTGCAGGCCGCCATCGCCCGCCAGCTGTCCGAGCGCACCGACCGGGCCATGCTCGCCTATGCCCGCGAACACGAGGGCCGCGACCTGCGCTTCGTGGTGGCCGGCGGGGTGGCGGCCAACGGCGCGGTGCGCGAGGTCCTGATGCAGACGGCCGCCCAGCGCGGCTTCTCCTTCTCCGCCCCGGCCCTGGCCTACTGCACCGACAACGCCGCCATGATCGCCCTGGCCGGCGCCGAGCGGCTGGCGGCGGGGATGCAGGACGCCCTGGACGCGCCCGCCCGCCCGCGCTGGCCGCTGGACGCGGCGGCGGCCCTGGCCAACCCCACCCACGTTCCCGGTCGAAAAGGCGCCAAGGCATGAGCGATGCGTTCAAGACGGCCGGCGTGATCGGCGCCGGCGCCTGGGGCACGGCCCTGGCCGAGGTCTGCGGCCGCGCCGGACTGAAGACCACCCTGTGGGCGCGCGAGCCGGAAGTGCGCGAAAGCATCGCCGCCACCGGCGAGAACATGCTGTTCCTGCCCGGCGTCAAGCTGTCGCCGGACCTGGCGGTGACCGGCGACCTGGCCGAGCTGGCCGGCTGCGACATGGTCCTGGCCGTGCCGCCCGCGCAGTTTCTCAGGCCGACCCTGGCGGCCTTCGCCCCGCACGCCCGCGCCGGACTGCCGGTGCTGCTCTGCGCCAAGGGCATCGAGCAGGGCTCGCTGAAGCTGATGACCGAGGTGATGCTGGAGCTGCTGCCCCGGGCGCGGCCGGCGGTGCTGTCGGGGCCCAGCTTCGCCGGGGAGGTGGCGCGCGGCCTGCCCACCGCCGTGACCCTGGCCTGCGAGGACGCCGCCCTCGGCGCCGCCCTGGCCGCCGCCCTCGCCACCCCCGCCTTCCGTCCCTATCTGGCGGACGACATGATCGGCGCCGAGGCCGGCGGGGCGGTCAAGAACGTCCTGGCCATCGCCTGCGGCGTGGTCGAGGGCCTGAAGCTGGGCCGCAGCGCCCACGCCGCCCTGATCACCCGCGGCTTCGCCGAAATGACCCGCCTGGCCGTGGCCAAGGGGGCCAGGGCGGAGACCCTGGCCGGCCTGTGCGGCCTGGGCGACCTGGTGCTGACCTGTTCCAGCCCGCAGTCGCGCAACATGAGCGTGGGCCTGGCCCTGGGGTCCGGGCAGAGCCTGGAGCAGGCGCTGTCGGGCAAGCTGTCGGTGGCCGAAGGGGTGGCGACCGCCCCGGCGGTGCGCGCCCTGGCCGCCTCGCTGAACGTGCAGATGCCGATCTGCGAGGCGGTGGCCGCCGTGCTCGCCGGCGAGACCACCCTCAACAAGGCCATCGACGGCTTGCTGTCGCGGCCGCTGAAAACGGAGCGCTAGCCATGGCCCTTTTCTCGATCGTCTGCACCGACAAGCCCGGCGCGCTGGAGCAGCGCGTCCAGCACCGGCCCGACCACGCCGCCTATCTGAAAACGCAAGGCGACATCCTGCGTCTGGCCGGCCCCCTGCTCGACGACGCCGGCCAGATGTACGGCTCGCTGTTCGTGGTCGAGGTCGACGACAAGGCGGCGGCGCAGGCCTTCTCCGCCCGTGATCCGTTCGTGCAGCGCGGCGTGTTCGGCGAGGTGACGATCAGCGGCTTCGCCAAGACCATGGGCTCCTGGTCCTGACGGGGACCTTCAATCCGGCCCGGCCGGGCGCCGGCGTCGTGCTCTGCCGCCTGGACGAGATCGACGATCCCGGGGGCAAGGGCTTCGATTTCCGCGAGGGCCAGGCGATCTTCGCCGGCTTCGTGGTGCGCCGGGGGACGCAGGTCGTCGGCTATGTCGACAGCTGCCCTCACGCCGGCTGGCCCCTGGCCATGGCCCCCGACCGCTACCTGACCCGGGACGGGACGCGCATCCTCTGCGGCGGCCACGGCGCCCTGTTCCGCATCGAGGACGGCCTGTGCGCCGCCGGCCCCTGCGCCGACGAGTCGCTGGAGCCCTGGCCGGTGGAGGTCGTGGATGGGGCGGTGCGGACCGTTTAGGACATCGCCAAAATGATGCCTTCCCCTCCAAACCCGATCCGCCCTAGACCCTTGCCATGATCGTCCTCGCCCTCGACACCGCGACCGGCGCCTGTTCGGCGGCTGTGCTGAAGGACGGCGCCGTCCTGGCCGCCCATAGCGAGCCGATGACCCGCGGCCATCAGGAGCGGCTGGCGCCGCTGGTCCGCGACACCATGGCCGAGGCCGGCGTCGGCTTTGCCGACCTGGACCGCGTCGGCGTGACCGTGGGGCCGGGCTCCTTCACCGGGCTGCGGGTCGGTCTGGCCTTCGCCAAGGGGCTGGGGCTGGCGCTGTCGAGGCCCTGCATCGGCGTGGGCACGCTGGAGGCCCTGGCGGCGTCCGAGCCGGGCCCGGGCCTGACCGCCGCCGTGGTCGACGCCAAGCGCGGCCAGGTCTATCTGCAGCTGTTCGAGGGCGGCGCGGCCCTGATGGCGCCCGACGTCCTGTCGGTGGAGACCGCCGCCGCACGCCTGGCCGAGCTGTGGCGGGGCGGGCCGGCGCGGCTGGTCGGCC